>PWWY01000015.1 GCA_003561325.1 Syntrophomonadaceae bacterium
ACTCCGTGCCTCGAACTGGCCACGCGCTGTGAAGCGAAGCATATCCGAACCGCATGGCACGGACCGGGCGATCTGAGCCCGGTCGGGGCGGCGGCCAACATCCACATGGACTTCGCCGCGCCGAACTTCGGCATTCAGGAGTGGGTCGTACGGAGCGAGGTGGAGTACGAGATGTTTCCGGGGCTGCCGGCGGCGCAGGCGCGGCCCCCTCCCGCCCGGCGACACTCCGGATTCACGCCACGGTCGGGGTGCATCCTCATCACGTCAATGAACTGGTTGCCGGTGATTATGAGCGGTTGCGGGAGTTGGCGAGTCATCCCCGGGTGGTAGCCTACGGGGAGATCGGGCTGGACTATGTTAAGGAATATTCCCCGGCCCCGCTGCAGCGCAGCCATTTTGCAGCCCAGGTGGAGCTGGCGCAAGAGTTGGGCCTGCCGCTGGTGATCCACGACCGGGAGGCTCATGCCGATACCCTGGCTATTCTGCGCGCCGCGGGCTCACTGGCCTCCGGCGGGGTAATGCACTGCTTTTCCGGCGATGTCGCCTTGGCCGAGGAGGTGCTGGAGTTGGGCTTCTATATCTCCATTCCCGGCGTGGTGACCTTTAAAACCGCCGAAACCATGCGCGAGGCGGTGGCCCGGGTGCCGCTGGAGCGACTGCTGCTGGAAACCGATGGCCCCTTTCTGGCCCCGGTGCCTTATCGCGGCAAACGAAATGAGCCGGCCTTTCTGCCCTGGATCGCCGCCAAAGTTGCCGAGATCAAAGGTTGCAGCATCGACGAGGTCGCCCAAGCCACCACCACCAACGCTCGCCGCCTTTTTTCGCTGCCCCCGGCCGCGGGCGCAGCGAAATGACTTCCGCCGGCTTTATTCTTTGCTTTTCAACGGCGAGATGCTAAATTCCTTAGGCTGGGCAATAGACTGGCAATAGACTGAATTGAGTGGCAAAATTTGACGATTTGGGGAGTTTCACATGAGACAAAAACATATTGACCTGCCGGCCGATCAGCAGATAACTCAATGGTATAACGTAATCGCCGATATCCCCAACGGGGTGGAGCCGCCCTTGGATCCAGCCACCGGTCAGCCGATCGGCCCCGACAAAATGGGGGCGATCTTTCCCATGGGCCTGCTGGAGCAGGAGATGAGTACCGAGCGCTGGATCGGAATTCCCGAAGAAATTCTCGATATCTGGCAGATCTGGCGACCCGCCCCCCTGATCCGCGCCACCTTCTTGGAAGAGGCGCTCAAGACCAAAGCCAAGATTTATTATAAATATGAGGGGGTCTCTCCCTCCGGCAGCCACAAGACCAACAGCGCCGTGGCGCAAGCCTATTACAACAAGCAGGAAGGGGTTAAGCGCCTGGCCACCGAAACCGGAGCCGGACAGTGGGGCTGTGCTTTGTCCTTTGCCGCCCAGAAATTCGGCATTGACTGTAAGGTCTACATGGTCCGGGTCTCCTACGACCAGAAGCCCTACCGCAAAGTGATGATGAACACTTACGGGGCCGAGATTGTGGCCAGCCCCAGCCCCGATACCCCCACCGGCCGCGAAATTCTGGCCAGCGATCCCGACACCCCCGGCTCCCTGGGAATCGCGATCAGTGAAGCCTTGGAGGACACGGTCTCCCGGGAAGATACCAAGTACGCCTTGGGATCGGTACTCAACCATGTCTGTCTGCATCAGTCGGTGATCGGGCTGGAGGCCAAGAAGCAGTTGGAGATGGTCGGCGACTATCCCGATGTGGTAATCGGATTTTGCGGCGGCGGGTCCAACTTCGCCGGTCTGGCCGCTCCCTTTGTCCCCGACAAACTGGCGGGGCGCCAAATCCGGTTACTGGGAGTCGAGCCCACTTCCTGTCCGACCCTGACCAAGGGCCGTTTCGCCTATGATTTCGGCGATGTCTCCCAGCGCACCCCGCTGCTCTATATGTACACCTTGGGGCACAATTTCATCCCCTCGGGGATTCACGCCGGTGGTCTGCGTTACCATGGCATGGCCCCGGTGATCAGCGCCCTAATGCGGGAAAATTTGATGGAGGCGATAGCCTTGCAGCAGTTGGAGTGTTTCGAGGCCGGCGCTCTTTTCGCCCGCACCGAGGGCATCATCCCCGCCCCGGAATCGTCTCACGCCATTCGAGCGGCGATTATTGAAGCCACCCGCGAGCCGGACAAGCCTCAGACCATCCTCTTCAACCTCTCCGGGCACGGGCTGCTTGATCTGTCCAGCTACGAAAAATATTTCGCCGGCCAGTTGGTCAACTATGCATTGCCCGACGAGGCGATAATCAAGGCCACTTGTAATCTGCCGGTAATTAACCGTTAATCGGAATTTGTGAATTCCTTTCATAAGGAGAGATAAATGGGCCAGACCATAGTTGAGAAAATTTTCGCCGCCCATCGGCGCGACACTCCCACCCCCGAGAATATTATTCTCGATCTGGATGTGGTGATGTGTCATGAGATCACTACCCCGATCGCCATCACCGACCTGGAGGCTCGCGGTATGGATCGGGTTTTCGATCCCGATAAGATCAAGGCGGTGATCGATCACGTCACCCCGGCCAAGGATTCAAAAACCGCCACCCAGGGTAAAATTCTGCGGGACTGGGCTCGTCGGCAAAAAATCACGGATTTTTTTGATATCGGCCACAACGGTATCTGTCATGCGCTCTTTCCGGAGAAGGGTTTTATTCGTCCCGGTTATACGGTGATTATGGGGGATTCGCACACCTGTACCCATGGTGCTTTCGGAGCCTTTGCCGCCGGAGTGGGCACTACT
>PWWY01000239.1 GCA_003561325.1 Syntrophomonadaceae bacterium
CTTTTGACCCATACCTTTTATCCCCTCTATCATCACTTTTTTTCCACCCTGGGCTTTGATCTGGTCGTTCCCGAGGAAAAAGACCCTGCGGCGATCATCCGGCAGGGCGCTTCCTTCTGTTACCCCGTGGAACTCTCCCACAGTTTTTTCGCCGGGCTCCTCCAGGAAAACCCGGATTATATCTTCCTCCCCCAGGTGCGCGGCCTCCCGGTAACGGATAACGGCAAGGTCGGCACCATCTGTCCCCTGGCCCAGGCCGAACCCTATTACCTGAAGGCCGCTTTCCCGGAGCTCTATGAAAATGAAAAAGTACTGACGCCGGTCCTTGATTTTTCCAGGGGCTTTCAGGCCGCCCTGCAGCCGTTCGTGCAGCTGGGCAAGAGCCTGGGGGCAACCACTGCCGCAGCAAAAGAAGCTTACCTGGGCGCGGTCTCCCGGCAGGAGTACTTTATTGCCCGGCTCAAGGAGCGGGGAGATCACCTGCTGGCCGAGCTGCAGGCCAACCCGGAGAAAAAAGCCATTGTGCTCTTTGGCCGCGCCTACAACGCGTTTACCGCGGCCGCCAACCTGGGTATCTCTCAGAAGTTTGCCTCCCGGGGCCTGGATATCATCCCCTGCGACTTTTTACCCTACGAAGAGGAAGAATCCTTCCGCAACATGTACTGGGCCAGCGGGCAAATGAACATCCAGGCTGCCCGGCTGGTGCAGCGGCACCCGCAGCTTTTCGGAGTTTATATTTCCAATTTCAGCTGCGGTCCCGACTCATTCATCGTGGGCTACTTCCGCGAAATCATGGGGAACAAACCTTCCTTAACCCTGGAGCTGGACAGCCATTCTTCCGATGCCGGCCTGGACACGAGAATAGATGCTTTCCTGGATATTATCGAGGGATACCTGAAGACACAAGCCGTGAGCTCCGGCCGCGCCTCTCGCGGAAACGTGCCGCGCCCCAAGGCAATCCTGGATAAAGGGGCCATCTATTTGCAGCTGCCCTCGGGTGAAAAGCGATCCCTGGATCACCCGAAAGTGAAACTGCTCCTGCCATCCATGGGCAGAGAAAGCACATCCCTGATGGCTTCGTCCATCCGCTACAAGGGCATTCAGGCCATTACCGTGCCGGAACCGGGCGAAAAGGAACTGACCCTGGGACAGGGGCACAGCAACTGCAAGGAGTGCCTTCCCCTGCAGCTCACTGTCGGCAGCCTGCTGCGCTACCTGGAAGAACACCCCCTGGAACCCGACGAAAACCTGATCTATTTCATGCCGGATACATCGGGGCCCTGTCGTTTCGGTAAGTACCAGGTGTTCATCAACCAGCTGCTGAACAGGCTGGAGATTCCCAACATTACGACCCTCTCCTTGAGCTCCGACAACAGCTATGGCGGCCTGGGCACCGATTTCACAGTGCGAGCCTGGACCGCCCTGATCACCGCCGATGTATTATCCGAGGTGTACAGCACCTTGCTGACCCTGGCCCAGGACCGTGCAGAAGCCCTGGAAGTTTATCAGGACGTGTACCAGGAACTCCTGTTCTCATTTGCCCACCACGGCAAAAAGGAGATCTACAAAACCCTGAAAGCCGCAGCTTTCCGCCTGGGGCAAATCCCTTTGACGAATTCCGCCGACGATACCCCGAAGATCGCCTTGCTGGGAGAGATTTACGTGCGGAGCGACAGTTTTTCCCGGCAAAACCTCGTCGAATACTTCGCGGACCAGGGCATCATCGCCAGGGTCGCACCCATCAGCGAGTGGTTGTATTACACCGATTATTTGCTGCAGAACAACCTGCTGCAAAACTATACCCGGATGGCCCAGCTAAAAAACCGCCTGCAGCAACCCGTCAAGCGGCGGATCGAAAAACGCATTAAAAAGATCTTCTCCCAGACCGACCTCTATGCATACCACCTGGTCCAGGTGGATCACCTCATGGATGTGGGTTCCAACTATATGGAGCCGCAGCTCACCGGCGAAGCCATCCTGACCTTATCCTGCGCCATCGCGGAGATCGTCGACCAGGTTAGCGGCGCCGTGGCCCTGGGTCCTTTCGGGTGCATGCCCAACCGCATCGCGGAAGCAATCACCAGCAAGGCGTTCACGGAGAGAAGGCTCTACCGGCCCCATGGCCGGGAGCTGCCACCAGCCATCCTGGAAGAACAGCCCCAACTCCCCTTTATGGCCATTGAAACCGATGGCAGTGTTTTTCCTCAAATCGTGGAAGCCCGGCTGGAAAGCTTCATCCTGCAGGTGAAGCGGCTGCACCAGTTCGTCAAGCAGGTCGAGACAAAAGTTCGCGTCTAAACGGGAGTTAAGTTGCCGCGGCTCGAAACTTCTTCCTCGTGAACAGCCAGCTAACCAATACAAGGGGGTTCCCGGATGTACAAAATTTTGTTGGCAACGGATGGATCGGAGCACTCGTTTAAAACCATTGGAAAAGCCGTGCAGTTGTTGAAGATGCTGCAGGGCAGCGTCACGGTGCTATCCGTGGTGGAAGATGTCCCTGTATACAAGGGGTTGGGCGGTCTTTCTGCCAGGGAAACGGAGTTGCTGCACCAGGGTATCGAACAGGTCGCCCGGGAAGGGCTGGATAAAACGAAGCAAGCCCTGGCAGAGAACGGAATTGAAGCCAGCACGCTGCTGCGCATGGGACGAGCAGCAGACGTGATCTGTGAAGTGGTGGAAGAAGGAAGCTTCAACCTGGTCATCGTGGGAGATACCGGTTTCGGGGGGATCAAGGAACTTTTCCTGGGGAGCGTGAGCAACAAGGTTGCCCACAAGGC
>PWWY01000049.1 GCA_003561325.1 Syntrophomonadaceae bacterium
ACATAAAAACGCTCTGAATTAAAATATATTTTTGGCTATAAATTTACGTCAGGTTTCGCCTCCTTTCCCTGCTTGCCTTCAGCGCAGATCGGATTTGCCTGCATCAAAAGGCGCGCAAGGGTTTCAGCATAGCCGCTTTAATCTGTTTGAGCGAGCGCAATGAGGGAGTTGACTAATTACCGGCTGCTTATCTTCTCCGAAAAGAGGGACAAGCATGAAAGCGCTCACAGCTTATTATTCCCAGACAGGGATTACCGCAAAAATTGCCCGGTTTATCAACGCGGAGCTGGGCGGGGACCTGGAAGCGATCCGGGAAACGGAACTGGTCAATGTCCAGCGGACCCTGCCCCCGCAGGGACAAACGGTATCCGTCCATCCGCAGGAGAGGATAGAAGAGGTAAAGCACGACCCTGGTGCCTATGACCTGGTTATTATTGGAACCCCTGTCTGGGGTTTTCAAATCTCAACACCTGTGAGAGCGTACATTAAGCGCTATCATGCAAGTTTCAAGGCGGCGGCTTACTTTGTTACCTGCGACGCAACCGGCGCTGACAAGGTGCTGCGGGACATGGAAAGTTTCAGCGGCGTGGGAGCAAAGGCGCAGCTGGTCATTCGCAAGGCGGACCTGCAGGAAGGCCTCTTCCGGGAGAAAGTTAAACAGTTCGTCCACGATGTCCAAAAGAGCTAAACAAGCCTCCAGGTTGTAACCCCCTTTCATGACCTGCACGCGATGAATTTCCTGACCGGCCGCATCAAATTGGCCCAAATTAGCCAGGTGAAAAATCTCACCATAATTATGGGAATATTTACATATCTGGCAGGATTAGAGTAGATTCTTACAGAAATATTTAAGGGAGAGAAGCCACACCCAGCAAGTGCAAGAAAAATCGCCGTGGTGGTCTCTTAGTCTCTCATCGGAGTTGAACCCGCGCACCCCGATGAGCACCGGGGTTTGCTTTCACCTGGGAGAGCTTTCGGACAACCATCACCCGGTAAAGGAGATAAAAGGGATGCTGGAGATCATTTTGGCGATGTGTAAAAACTTAGAGAGCGGAGAAGGCAGGATGCCGCCCACCATCCTTTACAACGAGGGCTGGCTGCTGCGGGGAATCCTCTACTGGTTTTCCCAACACCAGGCAGCCGGACATCCCCTTTCCTTTCAACCGGGGGCGACCTGGTATTCCGAGGGCTGGCTCACCTCGATCTTTCTTCCTCAATACCGTAAGGACGAGCTGGCCGAACACTATACGCGCGCGGACGGGGTCATCGGCAACATCGCGGTGGGGAAGAAAGGGAAGTACGATGTCTTTCTCCTTGACCCCTGCAAGCAGCTTATCGTGCTGGAGGCGAAGCTATTCAGCAAGCTTGCCGGGGGAACGACACGTATCCCGGGATACAACCAGGTCGCACGCAGCATCGCCTGCATGGCCAGTGTGCTCTGGGAGGCCAGGTATCCTGCTACAGAATTCACTTCGCTGGGTTACTATGTCCTGGCCCCCGAGCAAGAAATCGAAACGGAATTCTCGTTTTATGACTTCCTGGACAAAGAATCGGTGCGGCAGAGCGTGCTGGACCGGGTGGAATTATACCAGGAACGCTCGAACTACCTGGAAAAACGCCGTTGGTTTGAGGACTTTTTTGAACCACTGCTGGCAAAGATTGACCTGCTCCTCATATCCTGGGAAGAAGCCATTTTTGCGATCAAACAGGACGATGTGGAGATGGGGCAGGCCCTGGGCAAGTTCTATGCCCGGTGCCTGGTTTACAATGCCCCCGGCAATTGAGGTAGCATTTCTTGGAGACTGTATGAGGGCAAGGTAGTTCCCGGTTTGTACAGCAGCGGGAGACCAAAAATTTTCGGTCTCCCGCGATGCATCTCCGGTTATGCCCCTGACAGGATACGATTCCCCCTCATTGATGGGATGGAAACTGCATGGAACTCAGGGTCTTTCATGCGGCATCAGGCCTTTTTCAGCAGGTCACGAATCTCGGTCAGCAATTTTTCTTCGGCCGAGGGCTCCGGTGGGACGGCGAAGGCTTCTTCTGTCGGTTTTTCCATTTTTTTCACCTGTCGAATGATCAGAAAAATTACCAGGGCGATGAGCAAAAAGTTAATGATTGCCTGGATAAAGTTGCCGTACATGACCGCTGCGTTACCCACGGTCAAGGCCAGGGCTGTAAAATCGACACCCCCAAGAACGATACCCACAATGGGCATGATCATATCTTCCACCAGGGATGAAACAATCGCACCAAAGGCACCACCAATAATGACAGCAACTGCCAGGTCCAGTACATTGCCTCGCTTGACAAAATCCATGAATTCTTTGACCAAAAGGCACGCCTCCCGGATAATAGAGTTTTTGTTTTACACGTTCGGAAAAATCCCTGCATTCAGCCAGACGGGAACAATACTGCTGTACATGTAAAATTATATTCTATTATGTAAAATATTACAAGAACACCTTTCAAGAGACGATCTACGTACGGCTGTTTGGCATCAACAGGAGAGGAGAAGAGTTAAGATGAAATCTCTTTTTGAGCAGAATGAGCTGGCGGGAATTCCCCTGAAAAATCGCTTGATCCGCTCCGCCACCCACGAAGCCATGGCAGATGAAGCGGGGCGCCCCAGGGAACAGTTGGCCCGGTTGTACGAGCGGTTGTCCCGGGGCGGGATAGGGGCCATCATCAGCGGGTTCTTGGGAGTCCATCGGCAAAGTCACGGTTATCCTCATATGATGTTGCTGGACCGGGACGAGCACATTCCAGACTATCAA
>PWWY01000235.1 GCA_003561325.1 Syntrophomonadaceae bacterium
TACATGTTCCGGTCGGCCTGCTCCAAGATCTCCATCATTTCTCCAGGCTCTTCTCCTGTGGCGTAGCCTACGGAGAGGCTCAAGGGTACCCCGGACTGCTCTCGGTTGTATTCCTGCAGGGTAGCCTTGAGGCGCCGGCAGATCTGCTCCGTGGTTTTCTCCGTGGTAGAGGGCAGGATCACGGCGAACTCGTCGCCCCCTACCCGGGCCACTACGTCGGAATTCCGGAAAGGTTTCTTGATGATCCCTGCTGCGGCCTTGATATGTTCGTCGCCCTTTTTGTGTCCTAAAATATCGTTGATCAGCTTCAACCCGTCCACATCGAAAACCACAATGCTCACGGGGTAATGCCGTTGGGTGTCCAGGCGGCGCATTTCCTCTTCAAAGTAGGCCCGGTTGTAGAGGCCTGTAAGGTTGTCGTGCATGGATATGTACTTGAGATCTTCTTCCAGCTTCTTGCGTGCGGTGATCTCGTGGGCCGTGCAGGTTACCCCTTCCACGTTCCGCCCGGTATCGACTATCGGGGTGAGCACCACGTCGAACCAGCGAGGTTCTCCCTCGGTCACTTCCACGGCGAGCTCCACGGCTCTTTCTTCGCCGCCTTCCAAAACCTGCTCCAACTCTTCTTCCAGGATTCCCGCCAGGCCGGGAAGCGCTTCGGCTAAGGTTTTCCCGATGATCTCCCGGATGTCCCTGCCCCAGAAACGCTGGCTGGCGCAGTTGGCGAAAAGAACGGTGCCCTGCTCATCCAGGACCCAGATCAGCGCCGAGGTGCGGTTCATGGCCAGGGTGGCGCTTTTTTTACTCTTCCACATGCGCTGCAACGATTGGATTAACCTCTCGTCGTCTTCTTCCGGCATGGATCGGGGGTCCAAAAGCAGCCGGTTCTGCTTGAGCCGGGCCAGCACCGGGGGCAGGCCGTGGTTGCGCATCAGCTCCTGGAGCTGCCCTGCCGCAAAGGCTTCCGACTGCAGCTCCAACAGGCAGGTAGTCAGCTGGCCCAGGCCGGGGTTCTCCTCCCGCACCCGGGTTTGCCCCTTTACAGGGCGAGCCTGCAGCTGGCCCCGTGACCCGGATTCGATGGCCGCGGCCAGGTGGCGAGCGCGTTGTTCCACCTGGGTCAAGGGAGCCGTGATCGCCCGCAGCAGGGGGATCTGCTCCCGGGCTTTCTCCGGGTTAAAATACAGGCTCAATGTGGCCTCCAGGGCGGCGGCGATAATGCGGCCAGGGGCGAAAGCGGGGGCCAGAAGTTCCCGCCGGAGAAGGGAGACGTGGCGGCCAGCGCCCACCACCAGGCCCGCGGGGGGGCCTCCGACCAGGCTATCCCCGCTGAAAACCACCAGATCGAAGCCCTGCTGGAGCCAGTGTTGGACATGCAGCTCCGGTTGCAGTCCATAGGCGCTTAAATCTTGCAGGGTGGCGTTGTAGAGCAATTTCACAGCGGTTAGGCCTTTCTTCCGAGCATAGGCCAGGGGGTTACCCCCACTGCGTACGCGTTGGGGGCGGTGGGCGAGGGGCACTCTTGCCTCGGTATCCAGTATAAGGGTGGTTGCATCGTGCACGTCAGCATGCGGAGTCTCCTCTACGTCAGGGTCACCCAACCAGCGCAAGCTGGCCCAGCTGCGGCGGGCTAGTCTTTCCAGGTAAGCCCCGGCGCCCCGGGGCAGGACCGATTTTTCACCAAAGGTTAGAACTGTCTTGCCTTTCCCCTGAAGCAGCAGCACAAAAAAGATTGCGGAGTAAATATTGTTCAGCACCAGGGCGTCCTCAGCGTCCGTAAGGCGGATCAGCTGTCGTTCCGAGGGCAGCCCGTAGCCGGCTTCTTCCCCGGGACTCTCCCAGGATGACCCGGCGGCGCCAGCCTCCTGCTGCACGGCCTGGAGCGCTTCCGGGGCCAGGGGCATTTTTTTCGCTTGCTCGTTCCAGATAATCCCCGTCGCGTTGATGGGCAGTTCCAAGGGGCAATCTTCCTTCCTCTGGTTTTTTGAGATGTGTCCCCACACCTACGAAGTTTCAGACCCCAGATCCTTCAGCACATCCTTGATAAAATTCTTTTCCGGGGGGGTCAGACTCAGGCCCTCCAGGGGGTCCTTATGAGCAAAGGCAGCACCGCCACCATCTTCCGCACCCGGGGCCGGCGTTTCCCGGGCTTCTCCCCAGGAGTTTTCCCGGTGGTGTGCTCGAGCGTCGCCATGTAGTGGCACAGAAGGCTCGTTTTGCTCGTCGGGAATCCGGTCGTTCTCCGGGACCGAAAAGGTTTTCAGCATCCGGGCTTTTTCTTGCAGCAGTTCCAGCAAGGCGCGGCTCATGCGCTCCACCGTTTTTTCATCGGGCACCCAGCCGGGCGGCAGCTGTAAAAAGGGGTGCAGCCTCAGTTCCCGCGCAGCCATTTCCTCTGCCGTGAGGCGTTCTCTCCTGGGAATTCGCACTTGCAAGTGTTCATGCTCCAGGTTTGCCAGGGCTTGATGGGCCAGGGCAGCGGCGGCTTCCACCAGCGGCGACAGGTTTTCCCGGGTGGAAATATTTTGCAGTGCTTCTCGGGCTAGGCCCAGGGCTTCGGCCAGGGCGTCTCCCTGCACCAGATTTTCAAACTCCTGTCCTTCCGAGATCTTGCGGCGCAGTTTCAACCAGCGCTCGGCCAGTCGGATGGCTTCTTCCAGGCGCACCAGCACCTGCCAGGAACCGGGGACATGAAAGATGTCCTGCTCCTTGACCTTGTGTTCCTTGCGGTAGAGCATAGCCAACTCTTTTTTCATGTTGTCGCCGCGTCGCA
>PWWY01000048.1 GCA_003561325.1 Syntrophomonadaceae bacterium
CGACCTGGGGGTCCTTGCCCTGGACCTTGAAACCGCCCAGCTGGCCGGCGGATTGGGGGGTCAATCCCAAATGTCCCATGACGGGAATCCCGGCGGAGGTGATGGCGCGTACCGCCTTGATGATCTCCACGCCCCCTTCCACCTTAACGCCCTGGGCCCCGGTTTGCTGCATGATCCGTCCGGCATTGCGTAAAGCCTCTTCTTCATTAACATGATAGGTGAGAAAGGGCATATCCACCACGACAAAGGCCCTTTTGCTGCCCCGCACCACCGCCTTGCTGTGGTGGATCATGTCCTCCAGGGTGACCGAGAGGGTATCCTCGTAACCCAGGACCACCATGCCCAGGGAATCCCCTACCAGGATGATCTCCACCCCCGCTTCGTCCACCAGCTGTGCCGTGGGAAAATCGTACGCGGTCAGCATGGCGATCTGCTTCTTGTCCTTTTTCATCTCTCGAAAATCAACGATGGAATAGCGACCCGTCATTTTCAGCGAAGCCTCCTTCTAAGTATTGGTAAATTTTTTCTGCCCGTTCCGCGTCCAGGGTGCCCTTGCGCAGGGCCAGCCTGACGGTCTCCCGCCCCATGGTCCTGTAGAGGGGCAGCAGGCCCGGGAAAGAGCGGCCGAGCTCTGCGACGTGGGACTGGATGGTTGCCGCATCGCCCCGGGCGATGGGTCCCGTCAAGGCTTTCTCCGGGCCCACCTCTTTGATGTTTTCCAGAGTCATGGAGATCAAGGGATAAAGGGCTTCCATGGCCTGCTCCCCGGGGACATCCATGTGCTGATAAAGCCTGAGGGCACCGTCCAGCAGGGTTGCCAGGTAGTTGCAGGCGATACAGGCCGCAGCGTGATACAGGGTCTTCATCTCCGTGGGAATGGACATGACATTGCCGCCCAGGGCGCTGACCAGTTTCTCCGCCACCGGGAAGGCCTCCGGGTCCCCTTCCACGGCAAAAAAAGTGCCCGGAAGCCCCCGCAGCCCCGCTTCCGTGCCCGGAAAGGTTTGGAGCGGGTGCATGGATAACACACGGGCCCCGGCTTCCCGGGCCGCATGCAAAATTCCCGAGCTGTGAACCCCGCTGCAGTGCACGACCACCTGCCCGGGTAAAAAGCCGTTGTTGTCAGCGATCTCCTGGCAGACTTCTGCAATGATCCCGTCGGGGGTCGTAATGAAGATAATCTCCGCTTCCCGGGAGGCCAGGTGGGGCTCTTCATAGACCGGGCACTGCAGCAGTTCGCCCGCCGCGTGCAGGGTTTCTGCCCGGCGGGTCACCGTTCCCACCAGGGCATAACCCTGCCTGGACAGGGCCAATCCCAGTACTTTTCCAACATTTCCTGCGCCAATCACGGCAATTTTTTTCATGATCACCAGACCTTATAAATAATAAGTGCCTTCCCGGCAGGCAGAAAGGCACATAATTCCCTTGGCTGATGTACCTGCTGTCCCGGTCCTTTCGGCTCCAGGCAGAGCAATCGCTTTTTTCCTATGCAGTTTCAGGGTCCGCTGTTTCTCATGGTACAGGTGCAAGTTCCCGCCCACGATATTTTACCACGTTGTAGAGGACCGCGCAAGGTGCGAAAAGAAGATTATTCGATAAAGTTTAACCGGGTCTCGCTGCCGTTTCCCTGCCGGGCCAAAAGACCAGGACGGCGAAAGGGAAAACGCTTGCCGGGTTTACCAGGGTTCCTGCAGTAGGCTTTGCAGCAGCAAGACCGCATTTTCCATGTCATCCAGGTCAACCATCTCCCCGGGGCTGTGGATGTAGCGGCAGGGAATGGAAAGGACTCCCGAGGGGACGCCTTCCCGGGAGAGGTGAATGGCGCCCGCGTCGGTACCTCCCCGTTCCAGGACTTCAATCTGGTAGGGAATGCCCTGTTTTTCCGCCGTGGACTTCAGTTTTTCTACCACGGTAGGGTGGCAGATCACCGAGGAGTCCTTTACCTTCACAGCGGGTCCCTGCCCCAGGGAAACGCTCATTTTGTATTCGGGTTCAGGGGTATCCCCAACCCGCGTCACGTCGACGGCCAAACCGTAAGCGGGGTTTAGCCGGTACGCCAGCGGCGTGGCTCCCCGCAGGCCCAGTTCTTCCTGCACGGTGAAAGCAAAGTGGACTCCCAGGGGCAGGGAGCGAGGCAGGACTTTCAGGGTTGCGATCAAAACGGCACAGCCGGCCCGGTTGTCCAGGGATTTCGCCATGACCCGGCGGCCTTGCAGGCCAAAAGAGGGTTCATAACAGGCGGTGTCGCCTATCTGCACATGCTGCCTGGCCTCGTCTCCATCCCGCGTGCCGATGTCCAGGTAGTAAGCACTGAATCCCGGGTCTTTTTTCTCTTTTTGTTTTTCCAGGCCGATCACACCCGTGGTCCCGTTGCGAAAAACAAAGCGACTGCCCAGCAGGGTTTCAACCCGTACACCCCCCACGTTGGTGAAGCGTAAAAACCCTCTTTCTTCAATATACGTGACCATGATCCCGATTTCGTCCATGTGGGCGGCAACCAGGACGGTTTCTTGATCCATCTTCCCCCGGGAAATAACCAGGTTGCCCAGGCTGTCGGTGATCACGTCATCGGCAAAGGGCCTGGTTTCTTCCAGGATGACCGCCCGGATGGTTTCTTCCGATCCCGCCGGCCCAAAGGTCTTTGTCAGTTTCTCCAGCAGCGCTTCCATGCTATTCCAACCCCTTTTCATGAACTGACCGCACGAAACCGTCGGCAATTTCCACTAAATGCTCCCAGTCCTCCCGGTGCAGCAGGGAGGCAGCCGTA
>PWWY01000167.1 GCA_003561325.1 Syntrophomonadaceae bacterium
GCTCGTATCCGCCCAGCCCGTTGATCACCGTGACGGAAAGGGGAAGCCCCGCCTCCTTGACCCGGCGGCCGGCCTGGATGATCTCCTGGGCCGTGGCGCCCTTGCGCACCCGCTCCAGCAGTTCCTCGTTGCCGGTTTCCACGCCCAGGTAGACGATACCCAGGCCTGCCTCGTGCAGCGCCTGCAGCTGGGACACGGATTTCCCCAGCACGTCCCCGGGGTTGGCGTAGATGCTCACCCGCTCCAGGGAGGGGAAAACCCGGTAGAGCTCCTGGAGCACGGAGAGGAGCTTCTCTGTCTCCATGGCCAGGGCATTGCCGTCGGCCAGGAAAACCCGGCGCACGTCGCCCAGGACCTCCTTCGCCTGGCGGATGTCGGCAAAGATTTCTTCCAGGGAACGCTCCCTGTATTTTTTGTCTTTATACATCACGCAAAAAGTGCAGCGGTTGTGGGAACACCCGATGGTGGCCTGTAAAATAAGGCTCCTGGCTTCGCTGGGTGGCCTGTAGATGGATCCTTCGTAACGCATGCTCGCGGGCAGCCATCACATCTAAATGCGCCTCCCCGGGACGGCCCTTGTTGGGCCGTGATGGGGTGGACGCGGATGCGCAGATGCGGAAGCTGCCTTTCACCTCCGTTTGGGTCAGGTTTACAGGAAAATGTTGGGCTCTTATTTACCTTCGCGACAGCCTAAGGGTTTTCCTGCCTGGCCGCCCGGTGTCATCTGATCTCCAGTGCCTGTTCTTCGTCGAAAAAGTAGAGAAAGCTTTGTGTCACCGGTTCCCGCCAGATCTGTTTTACGGCCCGCCGGTAGTAGCTGAGCTGGAGGCGGTAGTGTGCCAGGAGCTCCGGGAAGCCGGGCGCCCGGGTGGAACCGGTCTTGTAATCGATCAGCAGGAAGCCGTTTTCTTCCAGCACCAGGCAGTCCACCACGCCCTGCACCAGCACCGTCTCGTCTCCCGGGGTTTCGGGCGGGGACGGATGCCGAAGAAGGGGCCGGGGTTCTGCCTCCCCGGAGCGGAAACTCTGCTGGTGCTCTTCCGGTGGCTTTCGGGGACTGTTGGGGTTGGGAATGCCGGGCCTTTCGGGGTGACCGCTGTAGAGTTCTTCCAGGGGGACGGCCAGGCTAAACGGCACCTCGCGGTAGATCGCCTTCCCTGTGAGCACGCGCTGCCCCAGGGACGACTGGAAAAAGGAAACGATTTTTTCCGCTTCCACGGCATCTTTTTCCCGGGGGGTGAGATGGCCCCTCTCCGCCATCGTCTGCAGCTGCTGCGCGATTTCTTCCACCGTGGACACCCGGCGGAAGGAAAGGTGCTGCATGGCCCCGTGGTAGGCCGCCCCGCGTTCCCCGGGAGAAAGTTCCTGCTCGCCCATGAAGGCCGGGCGCCGCTGCAGGGCCCGGGGGGGCTGGGCCTGTCTCTCCTCGTTCCAGGCAGCGGACACCTCCCCATCTTCCGCGGAGAGGCCGGCGGAGAGAACTTTTTTCAGCTCGGAAACGGAGAGCTTGGCGAAGTGACCGGCAGCCCAGATGTAAGGATAGCGCCAGCCCAGGCGCCGTTCCACCTCGGCGGCATAAGGACTTTCCCCGGGGATGGTTTCCAGGCGGGCCACCCGCGCGGCGAGAGCGCGGGGTCCGGCAGTTTCCTCAGCGGCGGAGATTTTGGTTTCACCGGCCTCGCCGTCCCCGGAGGGCTGGGGGCGCTGCGTGCCGGAGCCCTCCTGCAGCGCCACGGGGGTGAGGCAGGAGACTGTCCAGCGGGAGGGGAAGCCCGCCCGGGTCAGCCCTTCTTCTTCGGGACAGAGGGCGCGCAGGGCCCCGGTCTCGGGATGCCGCAGCAGGGCGGGGCCGATCCAGTCCAGGGCGGTTCTTCCCCGGGCCCGCTCCGGCGCGGGAAGCACCTCTTCGGTGCCCCGGGCCGCCCGGGCCCACCGCTGGACCGCCCGGGCGGCATTTCTCACCGAGCCTACGAGAAAGAGCCGCTCTTCTGACCGGGTCAGGGCCACGTAGAGGATGCGCATTTCCTCGGAGAGGGATTCCCGGAGCAGCTGCTGCCGCACGGCGTGCCAGGCCAGGGTGGGATAGGAGATCCCTTTTTCCAGGTCCAGGTAGCGGGGGCCGAACCCGATGTGCTTGTGGACCAGGAACTGGCCGGCGGTGTCCTGCAGGTTGAAGTTCTTGCCCAGCCCGGCCACGAAGACCACGGGGAACTCCAGCCCCTTGCTCTTGTGCACGGTCATGATGCGCACCACGTTCTCCTGCTCTCCCAGGGCCCGGGCTTCGCCAAGGTCGCCGCCCCGCTCCCGCACACCGTCGATGAAGCGCAGGAAGCGGAAAAGCCCCCGGAAGCGGGCGGCCTCGTACTGGCGGGCCCGGTCGTAGAGGGCGCGCAGGTTGGCCTGACGCTGGCGCCCGCCGGGCAGCCCGCCAACCATCTCGTAGTACCCCGTCTCCCGGTAGATGTCCCAGATCAGCGCCGCCAGGGAATCCTGGCGGGCCAGGTCCTGCCAGCGGTAAAGCCGCTGCAGTAAATGCTGCAGTTTACCGGGCAATCCATTTTCGACTTTCCCTCCCCTCCCGGCCTGCTCCCCCTGCCGGGGTGGGCGTGCCGCGGCGGCGGCCTGTACGGCTTCGAAAAAGGGGCCTGCCGGGGCGGCGTTGCGCACGGCGGCCAGTTCTTCGGCGTCCAGGCCGGCCAGGGGCGAGCGCAGCACGGCTCCCAGGGGGATATCCTGGAAGGGGTTGTCGATGATCCGCAGCAGGGA
>PWWY01000204.1 GCA_003561325.1 Syntrophomonadaceae bacterium
TAATTCTTCGCGGTTCCTTCACTGATGAAAAGCTTTGCGGAAATCTCCACATTGTTCAGCCCCTGGGACATGAGGTATAGAATTTCCTTCTCCCGCCTGGTCAGGGGCTCGGGCAACATTCCTTCCCCCTGGCCCGGGGGATCCTTGGCGCCTTCTGCAACCTTTCCCACCAGCTTGGCGACGATCTCCGGCTGCAGAACGATGTCACCCCGGTGGGTGGCGCGGATGATCTCCGCCAGTCGATCCGAGGGCAGGTCCTTCAAGAGGTACGTTTTTGCCCCGGCCTTGAGCCCCTGGATGATCAGTTCGTCGTCATCAAAGGTGGTCAGGATGATGACTTTGACCTGGGGCAGCCGGGCGGTAATCAAACCCGTGGCTTCCACCCCGTCCATCTCGGGCATCCGGATATCCATGAGGACGACATCCGGAGGGTCGGCTCGACAAAGTTCCAGGGCCTCCTTGCCGTTGGCAGCAATCCCCAACACGGAAAAATCCTCTTCCAGTTCCAGGATGGTTTTCAGCCCTTCCCGCATCAATCTCTGGTCGTCCACGATGATCAGCCGGATCATGAAAAGACCTCCTCGATGGTGGATATGACGGCAAACCCGGTCTTGCCATCCTGGCCCCGGGGCAGGAACTCCACCCGGCCGCCCACGGCCTCCAGGCGCTCCCGGATCCCCTGTAAACCGCTTCCTTCTACCAGGGATGCACACCCGGATCCGCTGTCTTCTACTTCCAGGGCCAGGGAGCTCCCCATCCTGCGCAGGGAAACCAGGACCCGGGAGGCCCTGCCGTGGCGAAGGCTGTTGGTTGCACACTCCTGGATCACGCGGAAGAGGGGCAGTTCATATTGCTCGGCAATCTCCAGGTCCCTGTCCATCTGAACCTCCACCTGGACTCCCTGTGCTGCAAAATCCCGGCTCAAGGCCCGGAGTGCATCGCTGAAACCCTGTTCTTCCAGGGCCCTGGGCTTCAAGGCCTTGACCGAGCGACGCACATCGTCCAGACCCCGCCTGGCTTGCTCCTGGCTCTTTTCCAGTTCCAGGCGGGCCCGTTCCGGGTCCCTGTCCATCAATTTTTTTGCGGCTTCCATCCCCACGATAATGGTAGTGAGGGAATGGGCCAGGGGGTCGTGGATTTCCCGGGCGATGCGGTTTCTCTCCTCGACCAGCAGCATCCGTTCCTTCTCTTTGCCGTGCTGGAGGAGCTGAAGGTGGGCGTTTTCCAGCTCGCTGCGGGATGCCTCCAGCTTAACCAGGGCATCTTCCGCCCGTTGTTTTTCTTCAAACTGCCTTTTGGCCATGTAGCCAACCCCGAAGGCAAAAACCAGGACCATGCTGTTGATGGCGCTAATACTCAGAACTTCCAGGACAGGCCGTCCCGCTTCCATGCCAAAATAAATGCTGCTCAAGGCAAAGCTTCCCAGGGAGAGGAGGAACACTTGCCGGCCCACCGGCAGGGGGAAGGCAATGAGGGAGTCCGTAATAATGATGATGTAAAGGACCACCGCAATCCCGCTGCGGTCCAGGAACGTAAAAGCGAGGATGAAGCCGAACTGCAGGTAAAGGCTGTAGCGGGACAGGGCTTGATGGCGGTTGTCCAGGTAGAAGTTCCGGATGCTGTCCAGGGCAAAAGCCAGCATGTACGTCGATAACACCGCAGTGCCGGGGGTGCCAAAATTGATGATGATAAAAAGGGTGATCAGATAGCCGCCGTACTTGGCGATGAACAAGAGGGTCGAGGTTTTGCGGTCCATGTGCTGTCCTCTCTTTCTATTCCTTTTATAATACAGGCCTTCGGCAAAGTCAATGCAGGATGGAGAAAGGTAAGTGCCGGCAGGGCAGAGGCAGGGGGCGGGGGTGGGAAGTGAAAGATGTCGAAAGGGCTGCTTCCCCGGCCGGGGGGGGCAGCCCAATCTTCCATTATTTTTTGCCGGTGATCGGTTTTTTCAGGATAATCCAAATCCCCACCCCGATCAGGGCTACCACCCAGATGTAATTCCACATTTCCAGGCTTCGCAGGCTCCACCGCCACTGCAGGACTTCGGCACCGTAAAGCAGGAAGAAGAACAGGAGCAGGCCCGAGGCCGGATAGATGGGCCAAAAGCGCTCGCCGTGCTGCAAGCTGCGGAAGTGAAAGGTGTGCAGGCCGAAAACCAGCCAAAAAGCCCCGCTCAGGGCCAGGAAGAAAAAGGAACCGCTGGCACCCTGGAAGAAAGAGAAGGCACTGATGGCCAGCAGGATCACGCCCGGGATCAGGAATCCCACGTTGCCGTAATCCTTGCGCCCGCCCAGGAGAATGTAAACCCCCACAAAACCCGCGCCCAGGATCAGCAGAAACATTTCTCCCCCCAGGATTCCCGCCGTGCTCAACAGCAGCAAAAATCCAACGGTCAGCAGTAAAATTCCGATCTTGACATTCTTGTTCATGATGGTCAACTCCTCGTGCTCGTTTTTCTTTAGTATATCTTTTGGGAAGGGCGCGGGGCAGTCACCGGGGTAACGGTTTGGTCACGTAAAAACCATGACCGGGGTCATGTTTTGGCGGGGATTATGCTATAATACTAAGCGTGTCAACAACCCTGTTCCCTTGACACCCTTGACATGAAGGGCCGCGGTCCATATTGGAATGAAGGATGAAAAAGATGAATGTGTTGGTTTTTGTTTTGGTCGCATTAAATATTTTTTGTTTCTTCCTGGTTAAAATTGATAAGATAAAGGCGAAACGCCATCAATGGAGAATCCCTGAA
>PWWY01000163.1 GCA_003561325.1 Syntrophomonadaceae bacterium
ATTTATGCTATAATAATCTGTAATCAACTCCCTGCCAGGGAATCGTGGATGAAGCTGTTAACAGAGGAGCTGTCTTGCCGTGTCGGATGGATTTAGCTTTGATGTAATCGTCATTGGCGCCGGTCATGCCGGATGTGAAGCGGCCCTGGCTGCTGCGCGCATGGGCTGTCAAACCCTGCTTATCACCACCAACCTGGATCACCCGGCGATGATGGCCTGCAACCCTTCCCTGGGCGGGCCCGGCAAAGGCCACTTAATCCGGGAGATCGATGCCCTGGGCGGGATCATGGGTATCATCGGGGACCGCCACGTTTTACAGATGCGCAAGCTAAACACCAGTAAAGGCCCTGCTGTCCAGGCATTACGGGCCCAGATTGATAAACATGCCTACCAGCAAGGCATGAAAGAGATACTGGAGCAGGAAAGCCGGTTAGTGCTGAAGGAAGGAGCCGTGCGGGAGATCCTGGTGCAGGAAAACCGGGCAGTTGGTGTGGTCACCCGCCAGGGGAGCACGTACCGGGCCTCCTGTATTGTGCTGGCGGCCGGTGTCTACATGAGCAGCGAGATTTTCCTGGGAGACAACCACTTTCCCGGCGCACCGGGGAACCAGGTTCCCTCCCGGGAACTGTCCCAGAGCCTGGTGCAGCTGGGCCTGGAAGTGGATCGCTTTAAAACGGGGACGCCGCCCCGGGTTTACCGGCGAAGCATAGATTTCGAAGGTTTGATCCAGGTGCCGGGAGAACCCGAGGCCGGCACGTTTTCCTATGCGACAGAGAATCCCCACTTCGAGCAAATTCCCTGTTATCTGACCTACACCACCAGGGAAACCCATGCATTGATCCTGGAAAACAAACATTATGCGCCTATTTATTCAGGCCTGATCAAGGGCCGCGGACCTCGCTACTGTCCTTCGATCGAAGACAAAGTCGTCCGCTTCCCCGACCGGGAAAGACACCCGATTTTTATCGAACCGGAAAGCAAGGGATCCCAGGAGATGTACCTGCAGGGCATTTCTACCGGCCTGCCGGAACACCTGCAGTATGCATTTTTACGAACCATCCCGGGGTTCAGGGACGTGGAGATCATTCGCCCGGCCTATGCCATTGAATATGACTTCTGCCCGCCGACGCAGTTGGAGCCGACCCTGGAAACAAAAAAAATCCGGGGGCTCTTTCTCGCCGGCCAGGTGAACGGGACAACAGGCTACGAAGAAGCAGCGGCCCAAGGATTGGTAGCCGGCATCAACGCGGCATTGCTCTGCCGGGAAGAACCGCCCTTTTTGCTGCTAAGAACCGAGGCTTATCTCGGAGTGCTAATTGATGACCTGGTGACCAAGGGAGTAAGTGAGCCTTACCGTATGTTCACCTCCCGCTGCGAGCACCGCCTGGTCTTGCGACACGATAATGCCGACCTTCGCTTAACAAAGAAGGGGTACAAGGTGGGCTTGATTGATGAAGAGCGCTACGCTGGTTTCTTGCGAAAGGAGCAGACCCTGGAGGAGGAAAAGCGCAGGCTGGAACGGATCCGCCTGACCCCTTCGACGCGCGTGCATGCGGTTTTGCAGCAGCTGGGCTCTGCTCCTTTGAACAGGCCCCAGACGCTGGCAGAACTGCTGAAGCGGCCGGAGATCTCCTACCGAACACTCCTGCAGTTGCAGGAGCGACCGGGGGAATTCCAGTTGACCGGGGATCAAGAGATCGCCGACGAGGTGGAGACCCAGATCAAATATGCCGGGTACATCGCCAAGCAGCTGGCCAACATCAAGCGGGTGGCGGGCCTGGAAGAAAAAACAATCTCTCCTGATTTCGATTATGATCGATTAACCAATCTCTCTACGGAAGCCAGGCAGAAATTGAAGGCCATTCGTCCACGGACTCTCGGGCAAGCGTCGAGAATTGACGGAGTTTCCCCGGCGGACATCTCTTTCCTGGCCCTGCACCTTACCCCCCGGCGCCCACGCAGCGAGGGCCGTCGACAGGATCAAGCCAGGGAAAGCCGATCTGCGGTCGGCAACAGGGAGGGGAGTGAAGTTTAGTGCCAGCCTTCGGGTGGTACTACCGCTTGAGCCGGTTTTTCCGGGAATCTTTCGGCGAGAGAGTTCTCAAAATCCCCCTGGATGCCGGCATGACTTGCCCAAACCGGGACGGGACTCTTTCTTACGAGGGTTGCATCTTCTGCTATAACCCCGGTTTCAGTCCGGCAGCGCTGTCCCGGGAAAGAGATAGAGAATTGATCCCCATCCCGGAACAAATCAGGCTTTTTCAACTTCGCGCAGAAAGGCCGCAAAGAAATGGCCACCTGCCGGAGGCGCATGCAGCAAGAGACACTACCTTTCCACAACGCCGTTACCTGGCCTATTTCCAGTCCTACAGCAACACGCATGCCCCCCTTCCCATCTTAAAAGAACTTTATGAAGAAGCCCTTCAAACCCCCGGTATCGTTGGCCTCAGCGTGGCGACGCGGCCTGACTGCCTTGCCCCGGAGGTGCTCGATTTCCTGGCCGGTTATGCCCGAGATTATCACATCTGGCTGGAACTGGGTCTGCAATCGGCTCATGATACCACCCTGCAGCGCATTAACCGGGGTCATGCATTTGCCGCTTTCCGAGAAGCGGTCAAAGAGAGCAGCCGCAGGGGACTGCAGGTGTGTGTGCACATTATCAACGGGTTGCCGGGAGAAAGCCACCAGGACATGCTGGAAACGGCCCGCGTTCTTTCTGCCTTACCGC
>PWWY01000144.1 GCA_003561325.1 Syntrophomonadaceae bacterium
ATTCGGCCATTTTCTCCTGGACCCCCTGGGTATCGCTGCTCCAGTCAATTTTAATGGCCTCGTGGGGACAGGCCACGACGCACTCCCCGCAGCCGATGCAGCTGTCTTGATCGATTACCGCAATGCCTTCCTCCAGTGTAATGCAGTGGGCCGGGCAGTGGCGGATGCAGTGGGCGTCCCCCGTGCATTTTTCCGGGACCACTTCGGGTTTGACCGAAGCGTGCATCATGTGTTTTCCGGCACGGCTGCTGCATCCCATGCTGAGATTCTTAATGGCGCCGCCCATCCCGGTCAAGATATGCCCTTTCACGTGGGATAGAACGAGCATGCTGTCGGCATCGATAATGCCCTGGGCGATTTTCACCGTGTCGAAGTGTTTGCCGGGCACTTCGACATCCCTGGATCCATGTCCGCGCAGGCCATCGGCAATGAGCAGCGGCGCCCCGACCGTGGCATACGTAAACCCATGCAAAATTGCCGTTTCCAGGTGGTCGACGGCATTGTGCCTCATTTCTATATAAAGGGTATTGGTGTCGGTTAAAAAAGGTTTTCCGCCCAGGCTCTTGATCTTGTCCACGATGCGGCGGACAAAAACGGGGCTAATGAACGTGGTTAAACCTCTCTCACCGAAATGCAGCTTCACCGCCACGAGATCGTCCTGGCTAATCGTTGCATTAAAACCTCCCTTATCAAAAAGCTTTTCCAGTTTAACGGGCAAACTCTTTCGAGGCGACGTAGCCCTTCGCTCCGCAAAATATACCTTGCTTTTCATTTTCAGGCCCGGCTCTCTTGACCCTGCCGGGCTTGAACACCTCCTTCGTGATGAATATGTTCAGCGGACACGGCCTACTGTCCTTGGATTTAATATGCCCTGGCATAGTAGACGAGATGCTCGCCTTGCTTTCCACAGCTCAAGCAAATTCCCTTGTCCTCGTGCTCTTGATGGAACGGGATGCAGCGGATCGTTGCCCGGGTATCATCTTTCACCTGCTCTTCACATGCCCTCTCCCCGCACCAGCCCGCCTGGATAAAACCCCGGTGCTCTTCCAGGATTTCAACAAACTCTGCATAGCTGGAAGCACGCCTGGTGTTTGCTATGCGGTAGTCCAACGCCTGTTGAAAAAGGTTCTGCTGGATCTCATCTAAAAGCTTCTCCAGGCTATCTTCCAGGTTGTCTTGCGAGAGGAAGATCTTCTCTCCCGTGTCTCGGCGCACGGCGGTCACGCCTCCGGCCTCCAGATCCCGCGGTCCCAGTTCAAGTCGCACAGGAACGCCTTTCATCTCCCACTCGTTAAACTTCCAGCCGGGTGAATAACCTTCCCGGTCATCCAGTTCCATGCGGAAGGATTCACCCAGGCGCGCCAGGAGTTCCCGGGACGCCTCCAGGACCTGTTCTTTTTGTTTTTTGGTCAGAATGGGAACGATGACCCCCTGCACCGGGGCCACCCGGGGAGGTAGTTTCAAGCCCCGGTCGTCTCCGTGGACCATGATAATGGCGCCGATCAGCCGGGTGGAAGCCCCCCAGGAGGTTTGCCAGGCGTATTTTAATTCATCGTCTTTGTCAAGGAAGCGGATCTCAAAGGCGCGGGCGAAATGCTGGCCTAGATTGTGGGATGTCCCGGCCTGTAGAGCACGGCCGTCGGTCATCAGGGCTTCAATGGTATAGGTGCGCAGGGCGCCGGCAAATTTTTCCCTCTCGGTTTTCAACCCGGAAATGACCGGAAGCGCCAGCTCGGTTTCCGCAAACTCGCGGTAGACCTCCAGCATCTTCAGGGTTTCTTCCTCGGCCTCCTCTTCGGTAGCGTGAACCGTGTGGCCTTCCTGCCATAAAAACTCGGTCGTTCGCAAAAAAGGCCGGGTGTTTTTCTCCCACCGGACCACGTTGCACCACTGGTTGTAGAGGATCGGCAAGTCTCGCCAGGATTGGATCCACCTGGCATACATGCTGCAAATGATTGCTTCCGAGGTGGGCCTTACGACCAGGCGTTCCGCCAATTTTTCATTGCCCCCGTGGGTAACCAGGGCCACCTCCGGGGCAAACCCTTCCACGTGCTCTGCCTCTTTCTGCAAGAGAGATTCGGGGATAAAAAGGGGAAAGTAGGCGTTTTTATGTCCGGTTGCTTTAAAACGCTGATCCAGCAGGCGCTGGATGTTTTCCCAGATCGCGTAACCATATGGCCGAATGGCCATACACCCTTTCACCGGAGCGTAATCCATCATTTCCGCTTTGAGCACGATATCCAGGTACCACTGGGAAAAATCGACAGAACGGGGGGTAATCTCCTTTACAAACTCCTTGTCGTTTGCTCCCATCAACTCGGCTCCTTTCCTGTAAGATTCTTCTTGCGGAGACGTTCTCTTTCGGCGGCGGCAGCAGCCACGGAAAGGGCATCCCAGACCTCGGCAAATGGCGGCGCATAGGCCAGGTCAACATCGCTCAGCTCTTCCAGCGTCATGCGAGATGAGATGGCGGCAGCCAAAACATCGATGCGCTTCACGGCTTTTTCGCTACCCACAATCTGACCGCCCAGGATTTCTCCGCTAAAAATATTGTAGACAAGCTTGATATGCAGCGAGCCTCCTCCCGGATAATAAGGCGCATTATCCAGGGCCTCGATTTTCGTCGCCTCCGCAGGGATCTCGTGATCCCGGGCTTCTTTTTCACAAAGCCCGGTACGGGCACAGGAAAGATCAAACACCTTGGCAACAGCCGAGCC
>PWWY01000187.1 GCA_003561325.1 Syntrophomonadaceae bacterium
ATCACCCTGACGGCCGAGGTACGGCCGCCGCCTACAGTGAAAAGGCGACCGTTTCCAGCCCTCTGCTGGCGGACGGCCGGGAATTTCTGCAGTTGGTACTCGACCAGAAGGGGAGAAACCGACAGGGTAGGGGGGGCCTGATGCTTGATGAGCAACCTTGAATTCGACCTGCAAACCCCGATTCATCAGCACCGCAGCCGGGTGCTGTACGGAGACACCGACGCCGGTGGGGTGGTCTATTACGCCAATTATCTGAGATTTTGCGAGGCCGGACGTACCGAGTACATGCGCGATCTGGTTCAATCCTACCGCCGGCTGGAAGCGGAGGGACTGATTCTGCCGGTGGTCGATTGCCGGGTGCGTTACAAGGCTTCGGCCCGCTATGATGACCTGCTGCTGGTGGAAACTTCGCTGGTGGAGGTTAAAAAAATTTCCTGCCGCTTCAACTACCGAATCAGCAACCAGGAAAACCGACTATTGGCCCTGGCCTATACCGTGCACGCGGTGGTCGATGCGCGCGGCAAGCTGACCCCTCTGCCCGCCGACCTCCTCAGACGTCTGCTGCGCCAAGTCAGCAATAGCTGATAACCGTAAAAGCTCTCTCCTCTCCTCGTTAGACACCTCTTGAAAAACTGTGTTATTCTGATCTGAATACAGAAGAGGTATCACTATGGCCAAAACAGACGATAATAAAACCACCCAAGTCTCGGAGCTTCTTGCGGCTATCGACGAGGCGACGCATGAAGATGAGGTGTCAATCGGCCATCTGGTCGAGATTATGGGGGAGCGCTCTTTCGCCTCAATTCTGCTGGGACCGGCTCTTATTATGGTGACCCCCTTTTCGGGGATCCCGGGTTCGCCGACGATATTTGCCACTATTGTGGTGCTGATTGTGGGGCAGATGCTGATGGGGCGCAGCCATTTCTGGCTTCCCGAATTTGTCAGACGCCGGCGGCTCTCCTCGCGTCGGATAGCGCAGGCGATCGGCTTCCTGCGCCGACCAGTGCGTTATGTGGAGCCACTTCTCCGGGAACGACTGACTTTTCTGGCTGTTCGCCCGGGTAATTATCCCGCCCTGGTGATTTGCCTGTTGATAGCTTTTATCGGACCAGTGATGGAATTCATGCCTTTTCTGATCTCCCTGGCAGCGCTGGTCATCTCCTTTTTTGCCATCGCTATCCTGGTCCGTGACGGTCTGGTGATAATAGTGGGCTATTTAGGGGTTATTCTCTGGGTTTTGTTTCTGCGCACCTTTTTGGGATAGGCCTTGGTCGGCTGCGGCCAGGCAAATAAAAAAAGGCCGGTACCGGGAAGTTGCTCCCGGTACCGGCCTTTTTTGCTTATTGGTTAATTAGTTGGAACTTGTTTTATTCACTCGGCTCCAGGGCCTTGTGCAGGCTTTGCAAACGTTTCCAACCCTTGTCGACATCCTGCTGGGAAAGCTCCATCAGGGCATCGGCCTGAGTCGGGTTCATCATCTTCAAGGCCCGGTAGCGGTTTTCGTTCAGAGCGTATTCGGCGAACTTGATACTCGGCGGTTTGCTCTCAATATGCAGCGGGTTCTTGCCCTCGGCTTCCAGGCTCGGATTGAAGCGGTAGAGCGGCCAGTGCCCGCATTCCACAGCCTTTTTCTGCTGATCCAGACCTTGGGCCATGTTAAAGCCGTGGCCGACGCAATGGGAGTAAGCGATGATCAACGACGGACCGTCGTAGGCTTCCGCCTCGGCAAAGGCCGCGGCTACCTGGGCCTGATTGGCGCCCATGGCTACCCGGGCAATGTAGACGTTGCCGTAAGTGGCGAAGATCATGCCGATATCCTTCTTGGGCATCTTCTTGCCGCCGGCCGCAAACTGAGCGGTGGCTGCCCGGGGGGTCGACTTGGACATCTGGCCGCCGGTGTTGGAGTAAACTTCGGTATCCATAATCAACACGTTGACGTTTTCGCCTGAGGCCAGGACATGGTCGAGGCCGCCGTAGCCGATATCATAGGCCCAGCCGTCGCCGCCAAAGATCCAGACCGATTTCTTAACCAGATAGTCAGTCACCGGCAGCAGGCGTTGGCTGATCGATGAGTCGTCGCCGGCCAGTTTCTCCTGCAACTTGGCTACCCGCTCGCGCTGAGTCTCGATCTCCGCCTGCGTGCTCTGGTCGGCCTTGATCAGCTCATCGGCCATCTTCTTGGTGATCAGCTTGGCGGCGACTGCTTCTTCCAGCAGTTCCAACGCCTGGGTGGCCATTTTGTTGACCGTATAACGCATGCCCAAGCCGAATTCGGCGTTATCCTCGAACAGCGAGTTGGCCCAGGCCGGTCCGCGTCCATCGGCCCGCTTGCAGTAAGGGGTGGTGGGCAGGTTGCCGCCGTAGATCGAGGAGCAGCCAGTGGCATTGGCGATCAGCATCCGGTCGCCGAACATCTGGGTGGCCAGTTTGATATAGGGGGTTTCGCCGCAACCGGAACAGGCGCCGGAGAACTCCATCAGCGGCCGTTTAAGCTGGCTGCCCTTGACGGTGGCGATATCGACGTCGCCATCCGGCACTTCCGGCAGCTCGAGGAAAAATTTAACGTTGGGGGCTTCCTGATCGCGCAGCTTCTCGGTGTTGTCGATCATCTGCAGGGCCTTCTTCTTGGCCGGACAGACTACCACGCACAGGGTGCAGCCACAGCAATCCTCGGTGAAGACCTGGACCACGGCTTCACGGCCCTTGAACTGCTTG
>PWWY01000002.1 GCA_003561325.1 Syntrophomonadaceae bacterium
CCCAGCGCCGGTTGGTCAAACGCCGTGATCACCCGGGTACCTACGGCATACATGTCGATCGTCGCGCCCTGGTGCCTCAGATCGTGGATCACGTTTTCGTCCAGGTCGCTGGAGGCGACAATCTTGACCTCCTGCAGATCGTTTTCATCCAGCATGCGCCGGGACTCCTTGGAGAGGTAGGCCAGGTCCCCGCTGTCCAGCCTGATCCCTTTTACGCGGATGCCCTGTTTTTCCAGCTCTTTGGCCACCTTGATGGCATTGGGAACCCCGCTTTTCAGGGTATTAAAGGTGTCCACCAGCAAAATGATGTTGTCCTTGTTTTCTTCCGAGTACGCCCGAAAGGCCTCGATTTCGCTGTCAAAGCTCTGGATAAACGCGTGGGACATCGTCCCCACCACGGGAATGTTGAACCTTTTCCCGGCTTCCACCAGGGAGGTGCCGTCGAAACCGCCGATATAGGTGGCCCGGGTCCCGTAGAGGGAGGCGCACAGGCCGTGCCCCCTTCTCGCTCCGAACTCCACCAGCCGCTTGTCGCCCGCCACGTGCCTGATGCGGGCGGCTTTCGTGGCGATCAGGGTCTCGTGGTTGAAGATGTTCAACAGCGCGGTTTCCACCAGCAGCGCCTCGATCACCCGGGTTTCCACGGTGAGGATGGGTTCGTTGGGGAAAATCGCCTCTCCTTCCTTCACGCAGAAGACATCGCCGCTGAAGCGTAATTTTTTTAATTCTTCCAGGAAATTGTCGTTGAAGAAGCTCAATGAGGCGAGATACTCCAGGTCCTCGTCGGTGAACTCCAGCCCCGTGAGGAAAGCGATGATGTTTTCCAGGCCGGCAAAAATCGCATAGCCATTGCCGAAGGGCAGTTTCCGGAAAAACATATCGAAGACCACCCGCTTATCCTGTAGGCCCTTGTTCACATAGGTCTGCATCATGTTCAGCTGGTACAGGTCGGTGTGCAGGGCATTAACGTGAGCCCTTTCCATGTTTGCCGCTCCTTTCTTTGGGTGGCTGTTACGTCCAGCTCTGGATCTCGATGATGTTTCCTTCCGGGTCCCGGGCGTACACCGCGGTCAGCCGGCCCACACCCTGGATCTCTTTCTCGATGGTTTGGCCGACTTTCGCCCCGCCGTGCTGCAGCAGTTTTTCCAGGTAATGATGGACATCGTTAACCTGGAAGGCGATGTGGGCCAGGCCGGGCCGGTTAATCGCCGGCGGTGAGCCTGCGGCGGCGGCAGCATCTCCCGCCCCCTGCTTGTATTGAAAGATCTCCAGGGTCGGACCGTTGGTGTGGCCCGGCAGGCGCAGGTGCATCCCCTGGAGATGGGCGCCCTGGAGGTTCGTGAGCGCATCGAGCCAGGCCCCGGAATAATCCCGCTCGGGATACTGGGGTTCACAGCCGAAAACCGCTTCGTAAAACTTCGCCAGTTTCTGATAATCCCGGGCCACGATATTCACGTGGGTAAACTTGATTGCCATGATCTATCTCATCCTCCCCGCCATCAAAAAATCACTGCAGCTCGCCCCGCCTCCGTGAGGAGCCAGCGGAACAGGTCCTTCCTCCCTCGCCGCCCTGCACGGGCTTGCTGATGTTTACCTCACGATGAGCACGCTGGTTTTCACGTTTTGCACCACGGCATGGCTGACGCTGCCCAGGAACAGCCGGTTTACACCTCCCCAACCCCGGCTGCCCATGACAAGCAGGTCAAACTGCCCTTCGTCCGCGAGCTGGATAATCGTATCCGCGGCATGCCCTTTTTCGATCAACATCTTGATCTCCACGCCTTCCGCCCCAAAGATCTCCCGGACATCCGCCGTGATCTTTTCCCTGTCTTCTTTCCTGCGGTCTTCATACTGCTTTAACGAATCTTCGGAAAAATAATATCCCTCATCGCTGGGGTGGGGTACCGGGTCTTCCACGTAGATCACGGTCACCTCCGCTTTCACCTTGCCGGCGATCAAGGCCGCCTCGCGCAGCGCTTTATAGCTCAACTCGGAACCGTCGGTGCTGGCCAGTATCTTCATGCACTTCACCTCGTTTACGGAAATAGTACGAATAATTGTACTGGAAAACCGGCGTTGATGCAACCCCCCGGGCGCTGCCGAACAATTGTCATCTCGCGGATGCGGCCCAGCCTTCCCTAAATTTTTCCACGATGGGCAGGGAGCAGGTATCCCGCATGGCCTGCACGGCCAGTTCAATTTCCTGCAGCGCTGCCATGGTAAAAAACCACAAGAAATCGATACCCGCCTTCTCCAGGGCAGCAGCGTGCTCTCGATAAGCGGCATATACTTCCTGGCGTTCCAGGGGGCCGTGGGGCACCAAAAAGCGACCTGCGCTCAGGGTTACCGCCTGCAGGTCGCCTCCCAGGTAAACAGACCGGCCAGCCGCTTTCCGGGCGGCTTGGACGAGCCGGGCACAGACGTTTTCACAGGAAAAGGTGGTCCCGGTTTGGTTTAAGATCAGGGGAAAGAAAAGGGAGAACGGCGTTCTGCGGGGTGCAGGGCGATCTCCACCAGCACAGGCTTCTCCTCCGGGCCTGAGAGCGGGTAGGTTTGCCCGTGCAGGGTGAGGGTTTCCCCGGTGAAAGGCGTGACCCAGAGCCTCAGGCTTTCGCGGGGCGGCTCGTCGTGGTAGACGATGATCTGCCCCTCCTCCACAATATGGACCACGCTGTCGTCCAGCCAGGGCAGGCCGGGACCGAAGGAA
>PWWY01000137.1 GCA_003561325.1 Syntrophomonadaceae bacterium
ACCAGCTGAGCGCCCTGACGCCGCCCCGGGTGGAACGGGGTGCCGCTGCGGGGAAAGCGGGAGAGGAGATGGGGGCGGAAGTGATCAAGCCGGCCCTGGCCCCCGACGGCGCCGGCCGGACTCCTTGAGAAATCTATTACCCCTTAAGGGGCTTGATCCCGATCCAACCATGCCACGATCGCCCTGGCAAAATCGTCGAAGTCCTGCAGCTGTTCAGTGACGATTTGATGTACAATTCGCTGGTCAATTTCCAGGTAATCATGCACGAGAATGTTACGAAATCTCAGCATGCCCTTGAGGCGATCTGCCAGTGACGGGGGAAGAATACCGTGTTTTCCCAGGATCATAAACACGTTATCTTCGATTTCCGGAATTTCAAGTTCCTGTCTCGCGATGATATAATTGCCGATGTCGATACAGGCTTGAATGGAAAGCTGCATCAACCGTTCCACGATGGCCTGCATATCCTCATGGCTACTGTACTCCGTAAATGAGATGCCTTGATGTTTTTTCAACCGGCCTACCAGGGTGTCAAGCTTACGCAGGCGGGACATGATCACGTCCGGATCCACGGCCTAAGCCCCCTTCTTTGATGGACTTGCGCAAAGAGCGCGAGTGAAAATCAAAAAACCGCTTAAAGTCATAATAGCGACTCATCAAGCGCATTTGGTATGCTGCACGCTGTGAGGGATCTCGTTCAAAGAGGAGTTTGCCGTGCTTTAAGACCTGGAATTGCAAGAGCAGGGGCACCTCCTGCAGGATTAAGACCTCGGTCTGGATCCCCGTCAGCTTTTCCAGGTCTTCACCCAATGCCATGCGGTAGGTAAAATGGTCTTCTGCTTGATCTTCAATGAGTACAGCAATATCCAGATCGCTGTCCGGCCTGGCCACTCCTTCAGCCCTTGAGCCAAAAAGGTAGACAGCGATGATTTCTTTTCTCGGGGCAAAATATGCCTGGATTTGCGACTCATCCAGTCTTCGTGTTTTATCCACGTTTCATTCCCCCCATCACACAGCAAGCGCCCTTTTGATCTTGATGAAATCATTGGGAAGGGGTGCGATGCAGTCCCTTTCCAACGGTATTGTATCATAGTTTTAGTGATCTGGGGAAGTGGGCGACTTGGCCGACGCGACGGTTTGGCAGTTGATGCGGTTTGGAAATTGCAGCGGCGAGTTTTCAGCGCGCGCTGGTCAAGCCTGAACCTCGGGGACGTACCCTGTGGATCGTCAGCTGCAGCCGGAGGTTCAAGCAAGATTCGTGGGGACATACTCACCGGACCGGGGATCCACAGGGTACGTCCCCGAGGTGCTGGGATGCCGTTTGGCGGTGCTTAGCGGGCGCCGCCGCCCCCGCCTCCGCCGCCACCCCCACCGCCCCCGGAGAAGCCGCCGCCGCGGCCGGATCCGGAGGAAGACGGGCTGGTGGCGGTTTTCACCGACTGGCGCATGCTGTCGGTGAGGCTGCGGGTCATGCCCTGGAGGTTTTCGGCCAGGGCCAGGGCGGGCAGACCGGTCCGGTAGTGGTACCAGCCGTGGCCGAAGCGGTGGGTCTCGTCCTGCAGCTGGGGGAAGACGATCTGCAGCTGGTTGAGCACCTCCCGGGCCACGCCCAGGGTCACGGCATAGACCAGGTAATGCTCCCAGATCACCAGGGAGGGGATCTCGTGGCGCTGCATTTCGGAGAAGTGCAGCAGGAAGTTGCGGAAGGCCTTCCAGCGGGCGTAGTCTTCGGCGCCTTCCCGGGAGCGCCGCTTGAGAAAACGGGAGGCGACCAGCCAGAGCACGCCGGTGAAGCTGAGCAGCAAGGGGGAGTAGATGATCATGACCCGGGTGGCCAGGAGCCCGAAGGAGAAGAGGCCCAGCGCGATCAGCCCGGCACCCATGAGGGCTTTATTCTTGCTTGCTTTGGCGGCGTCCCGGTCAAAAAAGCCCAGCGCGGCGCCCCGCTGGCTGAGCTGTTTCCGCCAGGCTTCCCAGAACAGGGCAAAAGCCCGCTTGTGGGTCTTGGCGTATTCCTCTAATTCGCTGAAGGTGACGGTGGAGCCGTTCAGTCCCACGTCCTGGAAGACCAGCTTCAGGACACCGGTTTCATGATCCAGCAGGGGTTCTGTGTGCTCCAGCCGGACCATGCGGTAGTCCACGGCTTTTCTCCGGCGGAAAAAGCCCCGACGCTGCGGTTCGAATTCCTCCAGGCGCAGGTAACCCCTGCGGGCCAGGTCGATGATCGTGGCGGTTAAGTCTTCCGCCCCGGGGCGGCCGAAGCGCCAGAGAACGCCCAGCTCGGCCGGGGTGTAGTCGGCGGGCAGCTCGCGGTAGTATTCCCCGTCGAAGCGGGGGGTGTGCTCCTTGCCGTGGCGCCACCAGGCGCGCCAGGCCAGATAGATGCCGCCCAGCAGGATCACGGCCACCAGGCCCAGGTCCAGGCGGGCGAGCTGGCGCCGGAGGTTGGCTTGCCGGGCCCAACGTTCTTCTTCGGCCAGGATGCCCGGCAGGGCTTCCCGGCTGGTGAGGCGGGCGGCTCCCGGGGTCAGCCGGGGCGGGAAGGTGACCCGGCCTTCCAGGAAGGTTTCTGCTGGCAGGCTCTCTACCTGCCAGGTAATCTCACGCTCGCCGGCGATGTCCACGGTGCCGTGCAGGGGCCCGTGGCCCCAGGCCCGCAGCTCGTCCTCCCGGGCCCCGGGGGGCAGGAGCAGGCGGACGCGAAC
>PWWY01000151.1 GCA_003561325.1 Syntrophomonadaceae bacterium
CAGGGTGACATAACCATCAAGGCGGATATATTGACCGCCGATTACCGGGAAAGCGAGGAGTCCGCTTTTGACATCTACCGTCTGACCGCCGAGGGCAATGTCTTTATCGAAACGCCTGAACATACGGTACAGGGTGGCCGGGCGACTTATGAGATTGATCAGGGCACCGCGCTGATGACCGGGGGCAATCTGGTCATGACCACGCCGGAACAAACCGTAACGGCGCAGGACAGTTTTGAATATTCGATGACAGACGGTCGCCTGACCGCCCGGGGCAATGCTTTAGTTACTAACGGAGAAGATTCGCTGGCCGCAGATACGATTTCTGCCTATTTCACCCGTGATAACAACGGCCGGAACCAGCTTCGCCGGTTAAGCGCGCGCGGCAATATTGTGCTCAAAACCCCCACTGAAACCCTTTACGGCGACCGCGGCGAATATCATGCCGATACCGAAACTGCTGAAGTGACCGGTAATGTGCGAATCGAACGGGGGCCAAATGTCCTTGAAGGAGACCGTGCGGAAGTCGATCTCAACACTTCCGTCAGCCGTATTCACGGCGGCGGTCTGCACGGCGAAGGGGGCCGGGTGCGCGGCACATTTTATCCGGACAGTGAATAGCCGATTTTTTCAGATAATGACCGGTAATAGGATGAAAAGAAAAGCGAGCCGGTCAGGCAGACTTAACACCCCTCATTCCCCTCCGTTTCGTCATCCCGTAAAACACGAGAGTGTTTATTCAGGCCTTTGCCGCGCGGGTGGGGTGACGATAATTTTAAAACTATAGCGCTTCCAATTAAAGAACGATTTTAAAATCGTCATCTACCATGTTTTCGCAAAAAGTTCATCGCGCATTTTGGCATTGCGAGCGACCAGCGGGAGCGCGGCAATCCATGTCTCTGCCCTGTGTCTTTTGTGGATTGCTTCCCCCGGCTCGGGGGCCGGGGTCGCAATAACGATTTCGGATCGGATTATAAGCTCGAGCAACTCAAATTATCCTGAAATTTAAATCCCCCCCCCCGTTAACCCCTTTTTCACAAATATTGACGAGAATGAGGCTTGAGTGGAAAAACGGTTATGGAGATTCCAATGGAACCGTTATGCGACAGGGGATTTGCGGCCCTGAATGTCAGATTTATTGTTCCTGTGGCAATCTGCGGGATATTAAATGGCGAAGAGCCGCTTGATGACATTGCCGAATACACAATACAGGAAATTTTAAGCGAATTGGCGCCTGATGCGGCGTTGCTGGCGCTGGCGCTGTGCGCCCGGAATATCGGGGCGCATGTCGGCGATCGTACGACAGGACGAATTCTGAAACTGGAAGCGGAAAAAATTATTGAGGAGTACGGACCGGTATGGCTGGCATACGAGGCAGGGCAGGTTTCCACCGATGCCCCGGAAATTGCCCTGCTTCTTTCCTATATTCCTGAGGATCTCGAATGTCTGGGCGATCTTTTGCTGGCGACCGGTGAAACGCTGGATGAGGATAATGCGGTTGCCGGAATTCTGTGTGACATTCTTGGCAAGCAGGCGGAGGCGCACCGGCAATATGCCGAGGCCCAGCTGAATACGCTGGAGTTAGAGCTGGAAGCAGGGCCGGAGCAGGAAAATGCGTCTGCGCTTTCCGCCAGCAACGTTATTCCCTTTCCGCCGAGTTAGCAGGCTGCTATGGCCTGCTGTCACGCCGCCTGCGCCAGCATCGGCCCCAGCGCCTGGCCGCCAAGCAGGTGAACATGGAAATGAGGCACTTCCTGGCCGCCATTCACGCCGGTATTGGCAATGGTGCGGAATCCCTCGCCCGGCAGCTCTTTGTCTTCGGCGACTTTTGCGACCATCCGCCAGAACCCGGCGATTTCCTCTGCGCTCGCTCGGGCGCTGAAATCGGCGATATCAGTATATTTACCCCTGGGAATAACCAGAATATGCACCGGCGCTTTCGGGTACAGGTCGTTAAAAGCCAGCGCGTATTCATCCTCGTAAAGCTTGTCACAGGGAATCTCGCCGCGCAGAATTTTAGCGAATATATTGTTGTCGTCATAGGACATGGCGTTCCTCCATTTATCTTTTAAGCTAAGGAAGATTATAGTAGCTTGAAAAGATATTGTTCCAGATTGTTTTTTTAAACGCCAACGGGGGCCAGTGCAACCTCGTTTGGTTCCCGTTCCGTATCCGCCAAAAAATACCGGTAAGCGGGATTGTTTGTCTCGTCTGCATATTCAAAGCCGACATTATCCAGAAACTGATTGAAGGCACGGCTGTCCTTTTCCGGCACCATCATCCCGACCAGCACATGGCCGTAGGCGGCACCGTGGTTGCGGTAGTGAAACAGGCTGATCGACCAGCGCCCGGCCAGCTCGGTCAGGAAATCAAGCAACGCGCCGGGGCGTTCGGGAAACTCGAACCGGTAAAGCAGCTCCCGGTGCGGGGTGCGGATGCGACCGCCGACCATATGGCGGATATGCCGCCTTGCCATTTCGTTATCAGTCAGGTCGCAGACCGCAAGTCCTGCACCTTCAATGCGGTCGATCAGGTCCTTTTGCGCAGCCCGGTCCGGGGTGCGGATGCCTGCCAGTCCCTGCGCTTCGCGGGCGCTTGAATAGCGGTAATTGAACTCGGTGATATTGCGCTTGCCGATCAGGCGGCAGAACTCAAGGAAGCTGCCCGCCCGCTCGGGGATCGTCACCGCAATCAGCATCTCCCC
>PWWY01000006.1 GCA_003561325.1 Syntrophomonadaceae bacterium
GGTTCGTCCACCACCTGGACCATGCGCTTGCAGGCGACCAGGCATCCCGGGCAGGCCTCCCGTCCCACCAGGACCGTGTCTGTCATGGTTTCCCCCATCAAGGGAGTAATATTATCGGAGTAGCCCTCCCGGAAATTATACGCGGGGAACATGCCCAGCTCATTGTAGGGGCCTACCCCACTGGCTGTGCCGTGGGTGCTGAGCACCAGGCAGCCCGGATCTTCGCGGATGTACTGGTTCAATTCTTTAATACGATCCCGCAAGCGGGTGCGATCCTGCACCCTGGTTTCCATGTTGCCAAAGGCCACCACGGCCTTCAACTTTTTCGCTCCCATGACGGCGCCGGCGCCGCTGCGCCCCGCCGCCCGGTTAAACCCGTTGATCACGCAGGCATAACGGCACAGGTTCTCTCCAGCCTGGCCGATAGTGGCTACCTGTAAGCGCTTGTTCTTGTAGTCGAAACGGATGCGCTCTGTTGTTTCGCCCACGCTGAGACCCCAGAGGTGGGACGCGTCCTTCAGGGCAATTTCCTCTTCCGTAGCTAAGAGGTAAAGGGGCTTGAAAGCCGTGCCCTGGACGATGATCAGGTCGTAGCCGGCGCGCTTGAGCATGCGCCCAAACGAACCGCCGGCGTTGGCGTCTCCCCATCCCCCCGTCAGGGGAGATTTAAAGCAGAGCAAGTAGCGGCTGGAGCCGGGAAGGTTGGTGTTATCAAAAGGGCCGGTGGTGAAAATCAGGCGGTTATCCGGACCCAGGGGATCGGCCCCCGCCGGGACTTCGTGATAAAGGTAATGCGCGGCCAACCCCCGCCCCCCGATGTACTTGCGGATCAGCGCTTCCGGGAGCGGCTCAGGGGTTACCGTTTCTTGACTTAAGTCTACGCGCAATATCTTACCGCTGTAACCGAACAAGCTATCCCTTCCTTCCTATACGTAAGTTTCCTTGCCCTAAACTCGTTTCTATTTCGCTTCATCGAGCACCCGCGTGGTGGAGTGCGACTCCAGGAAAGCCTTCAGGCCTTGCTTGGAAAAGATCTCCCGGGCATGGTCCGCCGGGCAGGTTGCCGTATCCAGGCTTTCCCAGAGGGGAATCAATAGTTTTTCTTCCCCGAGCTTTCTCCCCTCCAGGCCTTTCTGCGCCAACTGGAGCACCTCCCGGCAAAATTCCTTCATCTCTTCTCCGGCGATATTGGCCTGCATGCCGTTGTTGACGGCATCACTGCGGGCGTCTTCCAGGTCTTCCCAGTCAAAGCTATCCACCAGGGACTGCACCGGAAGCAGCTTTTCCATGACCCCCAGGGTAAATGCCGCGGGAACCATCAGCCGGTGAGGCGGCTGCTGGCAGTTTACCCGGTTTTCCAGGGTGTAATAGCCGGAAAGACGGGCATCGTTCCAGCAGAAGGTGTAGTGCAGATCGAAATCTTCTTCCTGGGGAATTAGCTGCACCCGCTCCCCGTATTCATCTTCGCCGGTGGCTTTTTTCCCGGCGGTCCAGTACTCGGCGAAAGAAGCGTAATGTCCGATCCCGTAATAGCGGCCTTTCCTGCGCACGTAGACGGGCTTAAAGCCGGAGATGAACACCGTGTAATCCGTCAGGTTGCCAAAGCGCCGGGGCGTCATTCCCACCCGGGGGCTGTTGGGAAGCCAGCGATTCCAAAAATTCACGCTTAAAGCCTTGTATTCCGGGTCTACCTTGCCGTTCCAAATATTCGAATTCGCGTTCAGTGCGATTTCTACCGGGCTTAAGCCGTTAAAAACATTCAGGGCGGCAGCGGTTTCTTCCACGGCCACATCGGCGTGAACCTGGTTGGAGCAGGTGATGCTCAGCAGGTTCACCCGCTGGTTGCCAAAAGCCTTGTTCCAAAAAAGGTTGCGCTGTTTTTTGGTCATTAGTTGGTCGGAGGGAGGCGTGACGGGATGAATGCCGAAGCAGAGAAAGTAGACATTGTTTTCCTGTTTATCGCGAAACTTCTCCAGCAGCGCCGCCAGCTCGCCAATTCGCGTTTCCAGCTGCCACAGATTTCCCTTGTAGCCCAGGGAAAACTCCATCTTGCAGTATCCCGTCTCCGTCCCTGCCAGGTCATCGGCCGGATCCCCGGGGAAGGTCGCACCGATGGGGTGCTTGTAATGGGGATCGGTGATCACATCCCACCCCTCTTCCCCGAGAAACTCCCACAGAGCGGTCATCACCCCGGGGCTGACCGCTTGACCTTCCCGGTCAACCACGGGAAATTTTAATTCCACGCCAATATTCCGGTTCTTCCCCTGGCGCTCTTTTTCCTTTTCCTCAAAGCTTTCTTCCCAGTGTTCCAGCACTTCTTCCATCTGGTGGTTCTCTTCTCGAAAGAGCATGTTCTATCACTCCTAAAAAAATTTACATGATATGGCCCTGTCCTTCCACGATGTATTTATACGAAGTGAGTTCTCTAATGCCCACGGGTCCACGGGCCTGCAGTTTGTCGGTGGAAATCCCCACCTCTGCTCCCATGCCCAGTTCTCCGCCGTCGTTGAACATGGTCGAAGCATTGGCCAGGACCACCCCGGAATCCACCTCGCGGGTAAACTGCTTGATCGACTCGTAATCGCTGCTGACGATGACGTCGGTGTGATGGGACCCGTAATGGTTAATGTGTGCGATAGCTTCTTCAAGCGAGGAAACGACTTTTACCGAAAGGA
>PWWY01000180.1 GCA_003561325.1 Syntrophomonadaceae bacterium
CCCGCCCCGAAACTGCCTGTTCGACGGGTATCGGGTAGTTGTAACCCGGTGTGGTCATCTTGACGCCGATGGTGAACTCCTGACCGCCTGGGATCGCAATCGGGCTGCTCAGAGGGATGGAGTAGTAGCCGAACTCCTGACAGCTACCTGTCTGGTGCGCCAGCTGGCTGCCAAAGGCGCCGTCCCAGACGTAGATCTCGTACGCAGCGTTGACGCTGGGGACCCAGAAATCGACGTGGGTCAGGGCCTTGTCCTCAGGTGCCGTGAACACACTGGCCATCCAGGCGGTATCGTCCCAACCGAGAGAGGTAACCATTCCAGCCTCATCCCAGTACAGCAGTTCCTCGGTCTCGTCCGGATCTTTGTACTGCAGATAGGCAATTCTAGTGGTGTGGCTCGAATCATATGCCAGATAGAAATAGCCGTCGTCGCCCCAATCGGTCCCCCAGCTGTTCTTGACGATCCAGGCCCCGGTGCCACTGTGGCTCGGGTTGGGATGCGGGACGTTGTCATTCCATCCCACGATCGACACGGCGTGATTGGCTTCACCAGGATCGGGGTAGTAGTCGTAGATGGTCCCCCAGGTCGAGTCTGAGTAGTAGTAGTCCGGGTCGTGGAAGTAGGAAACGGTGACTGGCCCGTGCTCGTACACGGCGTTCTTGATCGTGGCGATCCGCGACCCGTCGTTCGTCACAAGCCGAAGGCCGTCGACCATCTTGACAGCAGGACAGGTGTCGCATACGCACTCCCAACCGCACTCCAGGGCGGCCCCATCATAGGGGTTGCAAGTCTCCGACACGGCGCCCTTCTTGATGAACACCTCGCCGGCGTTGAAAACGTTCCCACCGGCGTGACAAGGCTTGTCCGGCTGATCGTAGAACCTAGTCCACGAGCGGTCGACGCACAGGCCCACGCTCTGCTCGGAAAAACGGTGTTCCGCCCCTTCGCCAATCAGGACCGCCGATTCGAGCACCGACGTGGTCCCGAAGGCCCAACACATGCCGCACGGGTTTTGATTCTTGATGGTGGTGACCTTGCCCTGGTCTCTCCAGTCGAATCTGCTGGGCAGCGCCTGCACATCCACCTCTGGACCCGCAAGTTCATCCAAATGGCTCAGATCGAAGGGAGGGGGCATGTCTCCGTAAGAGACCTCAGGTGGGTCCTCGAAATGGGCCAGAAACTCAGGGTTCAGCGGAGCGACCTGCGGCTCCCAGCCATCGCCTGGCACTGACGGCACCGCCCCCGCTGGCATCGCAGTAGTCACCAGCGTCAACACCATAGTCGCGGTCAGCAGCGACCGCCACGCCGCTTTCGAAAGCCTATTCCATTCGTTCGTGAAGCTCTTCATCTCACGCTCTCCTTTTCTTCACATCCTTGGTCTCATTTTCTAGAAACCACAACACGCGGACTGACTGATACGCATCACCTCCATTCGGTCGCTGACAATGAACTTCTCCTCTCTCCTGATGCAGCCGAAGCTGGCTCTCGGTCTATCACCAACTCAGTGCACTCAAGTCTCTGCGCCGTGCTTGCCAGTCCATCAAGACCCGACACGTCTGCGCTGCGCCCTCGCGTTCCTCTATGACTCGCACCCCAACCTGTCGGTCGCCTCAGTTGGCTCAAATACCGTCTCTGTGGTGGTCACTATCCTCTGAACGCGACCACCTACCTGCGGCCTCCGCGGGAAGCCGCCAGCGCTTCCAGCCCCTCGTTCTCCCCATCCAGCCTACCGTGTCGGTCCGACGGTCAGGCACTACCCCAGGGCACATCGGCAGGCCAAGGCCTTGGTCAAGCCTGAGGGACTCGCCTTCTGCCCAGGTGGCTCGCCTTGGGCGGCACCTCCTACCGACGCCCGAATCTTCTCTCCCTGTGCAGAACACCGGACCGGCGTGCTCCGGAGTCCTTCTCTATGAAGGGACGGTAGTCTGTGCAAGAACACATCCATTCTTGGTTGATGCCACTTCCTTTCCACAAGTAAGCAAAAAGGGGCCGGAGGTCGGTGCAAAGCACCCGCCGTGGGTCCCCAACCGAGAACGAGTTGATCTTAGACCGCCTCGACCTGTGCGTGTTCACTGGCTTCTCCGCGAAGGAGGCAGTCAGCGATGAGGGGTACAGTGGGAACTGCTATGTGGCGCTACGTGCTCCTAAACTAGTATCTCAGGATGAGACTAGCCCTTTCGATTCAGAGCTGTAGTCCGAATCATGAGCATCCTATCATATCGGGCAGCTACTGTCAAGGCACGTTTGCCTGGTGACACGGTTCTATCATTCTCAGACGGGAATGCCAACGAGGGCTATAGCCTCCTCAGGTCGTGCCGCGAAGTGCCTTCGTGCTTCAGCGATGCGGTTGATACCGTGGGCGCGCAAAAGGCTGATGACCGTGTTACGCAGCGTCGCCATCACTTGGGGTAGCGTGCCTTGGCGCACTTGCGAACGGTCTTCATCGAAGACGACATCGCGTACCCAGTGAGACTTGTTCTCGATGTGCCAGTGTTGACGAACAAAGGCCAGGAGCTGCTTGGCATTGGCCTTCTCTTCTGACAAACTGGTGATCCCGTACACTATCTGTGCCGTGACCTCGCCTGTCTTCTTCTTGGTGACCTGGCGTTCTAGTTTGAACACTTGCTTGACGCCTGGCCAGTTCACGTACTCGTTAAGCATCGTA
>PWWY01000219.1 GCA_003561325.1 Syntrophomonadaceae bacterium
AAAGTACTAAGTAGCATAACCCGGAGATTTTTTACGCTTCCTCATCATTTTCAGCAGCCGCAGGGTATTTCTGGAGAGTAAAAACCTCAGCAAGCAGGCCAGCAGGGCAAACCCCGTAAAATGTCCCCCGGTCGAGGCCTGCAGATCAAAACCGGTTTCTTGCCAGTCAGGCTGCAGTTCAATGGAAACCCTGGTGCACAGATGGCGAAGACTGTTTTCCAGGGCAGCCATCCATCCTGTCAGGTGAGGCTCATCGAAACCGTATGTTCCTTGCAGTGAAAACTCCCTGGGGCGGATGACCCACAAGAGCTCTTTAAGCAGGGTCAGCAGGTGCCTTCTTAAAGCTTTATCAAAAATTAACTTCACTATTTCCCCTGGAGAAGGACCTGCCGAGCGGTCTTCTTCTTTTGTTTTTATTTCTTCTTTGGCCAGCGCTTTCTCCAGCCATTGAGGCTTCCAGGAAAAGCCCAGGATCTTAAGTTCCAGGCTCACCTCCTCTCCGGCTCTATAATAAACCAGGACCCCGAGAATAGAAACCCGGGCAACCTCTGCAGCGAACATGAGGCGTTCCCGGTACGTAATGGAAAATCTGTATCGATAAGTGCCCAAAAAGATAATCGCGCCCAACAGCAGCAGTCCGCAGCAAACCAGCAGCACATATGCCAGAATTGACATTTCTTAGCCTCCAGCTCCCCAAACCGGGAAGAATCGATACGCAGCCACAATAGCTCTCAAGGTTAGGGGAATGCGATAGTTTGGTGGCAGCTTATGGATCGCTTCCATGCTCAGATCATCTCTATCCCGATAAACAATCATGTTTTCCGTATGCTCATGCGAGGCCAGGGTGTTTATGAGTCGCTCACTCTGCCATAAATTTTACGAAATATCTTTAGAGCAGCGGGGAAAGCAACCTGGCCCCGGATTCCTTGAATCTAGCATAGACCGGCCTGCGGAAATAATCATCCGCATCCACCGCGATGCTGTGTGCCATGTCCACCCTGAAAGCTTCTTCCATCTGCCTGGCGATCACTTCTTCGTAGATAAACGCGTTGATTTCAAAGCTGTAGTAAAAACTGCGCATGTCCATGTTTGCCGTGCCGATTACAGCCAGGTAACCGTCGACCGTTAACGTTTTTGCATGGATAAACCCTTTCTGGTAGAGGTAGATCTCTCCCCCCGCCTTGAGCAGTTCCGTAAAATATGACCTGCTGGCCCAGTAGACGATTCGATGATCCGGTTTCCCCGGAAAAACGATCTTGACATCAATGCCGCCGAGGGCGGCTGCTTTTAGGGCCGTGGCAATACTGTCATCTAAAATGAGATAGGGCGTGGTAATATAAATGTGCTCCCGGGCTGTGGCAATGGCTGTGAAGTAGGCGTGGTGAATGGCTTCCCAGTTCCCGTCAGGCCCGCTGGCTGCAATCTGCACCGGGGTGTTTCCGACAAAAGGTCGTTCGGGGAAAAAAGATTTATCGCGAAGCTGTTCTCCCGTTGTAAACTGCCAGTCACTGATAAACACGCCCTGCAAAACATCCAGGGCATCGCCCCGGATCTCCAGGTGCGTGTCTCGCCAGAAAGGAAAACGCTCCCCCCCGCTGATGTATTCATCCCCGACGTTCAGCCCTCCCAGGAAGCCCACTTCACCATCAACCAGGAGGATTTTTCGGTGGTTACGATAATTCATCCAGGTGCTGGGAACAGGCAAGGTTAACGGCATAAATTCCGCCAGATCAATGCCGGCTTCTCTCAGTTCACGAACGTAAACTTTCCCGAGCTTTCGGCTCCCCAGGCCGTCAACAAGGAACCGAATTTTTAACCCTTCCTTTGCCTTTCGGATCAAACGGTTCTTCAGTTCATGACCGATTTCATCGTCCTTGACAATGAAGTATTCCAGGTGAATATGATCACGGGCCCTGTCAATGGCATCGAAAACCGCTAAAAATTTTTCCGTGCCATTTTTTAAGACCCTGCACTGGTTGTTCAGCGTAACATACGTGGGGCTGATCGCAGAAATGATCCGTGAAAGTCGCTTTTTTTCGCTCAGGGCAAGGGTGCTGTCGTGCATTAAATCATCGGCGCCGCGTGCTTTTTCCAGCTTCTCTTTTAATGCAGGGATATCGCCGTGGTTCATTTTCCAGAAGAACTTGTACCGGGAAGAGCTGCGCCCAAAAAAAAGATAAAAAAGCAGGCCGACTACAGGGAGAAAGGCCAGGATAAAAAACCAGTAAAAGGTACGGTGAGGAGAGCGATTTTCAAAAAAAATGATGAGACCAACCACGTATACTGCAAGGGTGAGCAGTACAGGGAAAACCCCAACCAACCAGTCCGGCATCACATATCTCCTTGATGTTTCATGCTTTTCCCATCGCCGTATTTGTTCGGATCATTCTGCATCCTTTTATGATTATCTACAAGACATGGATAGTTTTTGCTGGAAAAGGGTTTGCATTCGGCCGGTTATTTCACCCGCTACAGCACCGTTTAAGGTATGTCCATCGATAGATAAAACCGGGGTAATTTCATCCACGGTGCTGGTAATGAACAGCTCTGACGCCGTGGGGAGCTCCTCCAGGGTGACGAACCGTTCTTCCACGGGTATGCCTGCTTCAGCGGCCAGTTCGATGACCACGTTGCGAGTAATCCCCAATAAAATACGGTTAG
>PWWY01000214.1 GCA_003561325.1 Syntrophomonadaceae bacterium
CCAGGGTGACTATTTCTCCAGGTTCCCGGGTCATCTTATTGCAAATTGCCGCCTCGTATTGGGCCTGGTAGAGGGCCGGACGGATATTGTCCATCATTCCCCCGTCCACCGACACGTAGCGTCGAATGCCGGGCACATCTTTGATCACACCCACGGTGTAAAGGGTTACCCCGGCCTCTCCGGTGATGGAACGACCCGGTTCCAGTAAAAGCTCCGGCAGGGGGTAGTCCCATTTCTGCAGGGCGCTCTTCAAGCTCAGCGCCAGATTCTCCACAAATTTTTCAATGGACGGAGGCTTATCCTCTCGCTGATAACGGATGCCAAGGCCACCGCCCAGGTCCAGTTCCCTGGCAATAAAACCCGTCTGCTCCCTCACCCGGGCCATGAATTCAACCATGATTTGTGCAGCAACAGAGAAAGGTTCCAACTGAAAGATCTGAGAACCGATGTGGCAGTGGAAGCCAGCCAGGTCAATGATATCCGCCGCCTGGAGACAACGCTCCACGGCCTCCAGGGCGCTGTTGTCCTCGATCCCAAAACCGAACTTGGAATCCTCCTGTCCCGTCCGGATAAAATCGTGGGTATGGGCTTCCACGCCCGGTTTCACCCGCAGGAGCACCGCAACCTTGTTTTCCGCGAACTGGACCGACAGTTCCTTGATTTCTTCCAGTTCCGGCACGCTGTCGACGACAATCCGGCCTACCCCCAGCTTAATGGCATCGATCAGTTCCCGGGTAGACTTGTTGTTCCCGTGAAAATAGATCCGTTCAGCCGGAAAACCCGCACTCATGGCAGTGAAAAGTTCCCCTCCCGAAACCACATCCATGCCCATGTTTTCTTCCTGGATCAAGCGGGCCATGGCCAGGGTTAGAAACGCCTTGCCGGCAAAAAGGACCATCCCCCTGGGATAATGGGTTTTCAACGCGTTCACGTAGCGCCTGCAGTTGTTCCGGATCAGCACTTCATCCATGACGAATAAAGGCGTACCAAACTGCTTGGCAAGCTCAACGGTATCGCAACCTCCAATTTCCAGGTTTCCTTTGGTATTGATTTCCATGGATCCAGCCAGTATCATTTTCCTACCTCCCCGGGGAAATAATGAATAAAAAAACGGCCGACAGCAAACCCGCCAACCGCTTTATACAGCAAAAGCAACCCTCTAAATGCCCAAAGCGAGATAGCGCTCCACCCGGGAAACGGGCTTTTCCAACGGGTGACAATCTGCCAGTTGTTCACTGGCAAACCAGCTTTTGGCCTGCGGTCCTCAACCAAAAACTTCGGCGGTGGCCCCTTTTTGCCCGGATCATCAAGGACCGACTTTCCCCGGCCATACTCTTTGCCAACCGCACCTCTACCCCACCCCGCTGCCTGAAAGAGATGAGGCATTATGGAATTTGCAAGGTATTTTAACACAACCGGGGATTTTTTGCAATCATCGCGGTGGAATCAATGAGAACAGAGACGTGGGTCGGCTGCGTCTTCCATGGAAAACCGCCACCCGCACAATCTTCATTCATCGCACCCTTGATCCCCGCTGCCTTTTTCCGGCAGAAAATCTTTGGGGATATCATCTTCTTCGATTACGGCCGTAATCACGGCTTTAAAGCGCTTGCTGCGTGAAAATTGGGCATCCTTGGCTTTGAGTACCGCGAAAACAACGACCATCAACACCACGCCCAGGATCGCGCCCCAAAGGTCAGGGTGCCCGGAAAATCCCTGGCTGGCCGCGATATTTCTGCCAGCAAAAAGCCCTGCCAGCAGGGCCAGGAGAGGTAGGATGTACAAAAGAAAAGCAGCCAGGATCATTTCACTCGCCCGGGCTTCCAGCCGTACCAGAGCTCCTTTTCCCGCGCCAATGGTGTTTAAGACCTCGACCAGGTGATCCATCCGCTTGCCGGGATCGCCCAAAAACGTGCCGCCACACTTGCCGCAGCTGGCACAGGAAAGGTGCTGTCTTACCCGCACCAGGGCTCTCTGTTGATCCATTTGATCCACAACCTGTCCATACTGTTCCATCTCCGGTTCACATCCCCCATGAAGATCAGTTCATGCCAGCCAAACGATGCTGCGATTATTTATAGTATAGGGCCTGCCGTAGCAAAAATCAAGGGCACCCGCAGGGAGCGAACGATAACCTCCCGGACGCAAGTCATCGCGAGTCGCTCCAGCAATTTTCAACCGCAAACCAGCCAGATCCGGTTGATCATATTCCCTTTTAGCACCATCCACCCGCAAGCCCTCTTGTTTCCCGGGAAATTCCACGCGGCGCAGCACCCCACCGAAAAAGCAGGCTACCTCCCTTACTGGAGACAGCCTGCTAAAAATAACCTCTTGGACTCCCTGCAAGGATCAGGCAAAGGCTTCCGGGACCTGCTTTAAGGTTGCGTAGTTGAAGACAGGGCCATCTTTACAGACATAAAGGTTGCCGGCATTACAGCGGCCGCATTTGCCAATTCCGCACTTCATGCGGTTTTCCAGGGTGGTGTAGATCTGCTCATCTTCGAAATTCAGCTTCTTCAGGTTTTCCAGGACAAAGCGGATCATGATCGGCGGGCCGCAGGTAATGGCAATGGCATTTTCTGGCGATGGATTGACTTCCATCAACAAAGAGGGAACAAAACCCACGTAATGCTGCCAGTTCTCCTCTTCCACGTCGATGG
>PWWY01000030.1 GCA_003561325.1 Syntrophomonadaceae bacterium
CATCGTTTTGCTCTGTTCATGAGACTCCCTCCTCGGAATATTCCAGCTCACCGCGCGAGCGGAACAGAAGTTAAATGCGCTTCTTGTGTTTATTATAGTTTATTTTATAGGAAACCGTCCACCTTGACAACGAACGCCTGCTGTAGGAGAATAGATGCAGCATCTTGGAAAATTCGGTCTTTTGGGAGGAATGCAGATTGGAAACCATTCGGGTTGCAGCGAGCGGTGCCAAAGGCAGGATGGGGCGTGAAGTCTGCCGCACGGTGCTGGAGGACCCCGCCCTGGAGCTGGTGGGGGCCTTCGATATCCACGGACAGGGAGAGGACATCGGCAGCGCCGTCGGAAAGGGCGAAACCGGCATTGTCGTGGCGGACTTAAACCGGGAAACCTTGTCGGCCAGCGGCGCCCAGGTACTGGTGGATTTCTCCACGCCCGCGGCAGTGCTGGAAAACATTCACCTGGCCCTGGACTGCCGTGTCCGCCCCGTGGTGGGAACCACCGGTCTGACCCGGGAGGACCTGGCACAACTGCGCCAGCGGGTGGAGGCGGCGGGTTTGGGGGCCGTGATTGCCCCAAATTTCGCCCTGGGGGCCGTCCTCATGATGAAATTCTCCACCCTGGCGGCCCGCTATCTCCCCCAGGCGGAAATCATTGAAATGCATCACGATCAAAAAATCGATGCGCCTTCGGGGACGGCTCTGAAAACGGCGGAGTTGATCGCCGCGGCCCGCACCCGGCCCCCCGTAGAACGGGAAGATCTCTACAAGCTGGCAGGCGTCCGGGGGGGCGTCCAGGAGGGCGTGCACATTCACAGCGTGCGCTTGAGCGGGCTGATCGCCCACCAGATGGTTATCTTCGGCGGCCTGGGACAGACCCTGACCCTGCGCCACGATTCCTACGACCGCACCTCCTTCATGCCCGGCGTGGTCCTGGCGGTGAAGCACGTTTTAGAAACCAACCAGCTGGTCTACGGCCTGGAACACCTGTTGGAGTTTTAACAACCAGGCACGGCGGCCGTTCCTTCAGACGCTGCTGCCACCGCTCCCCCGGCGCTGAAGGAGAGAATCTTGCCGCCCCCTCCCCCTGGCCGTAAATCAAAACCCGTCCCGGTGGGCGCCTCTTCCAGGCCCCGTTCCTGCCGCGGGACGGGCTTACCTGTGTTTAACGAGCTTCAAAGCGCTGTTTCTTCTCCTCGCCGCGCCCCAGGAATTTCTCCAGGTCAATGAGAAACCGCTCGTGCTGACCTTCCCCCACTTTCTCCTCTTCGTCAAAGGCCTCGATCTTGAAGAGCAGCCGCTTGCGGTCCACCTCCACCAGCTCGGCCCGGGCGGTGACCTTCATCCCGATAGGGGTAGCGGCCAGGTGGCGGCAGTCTACCCGGGTCCCTACGCTGCTGGTTCCCTGGGGCAGATGCTCTGTAATGGCGTTAATGGCCGCGTTCTCCATGATCGCCACCAGCATGGGGGTGGCGAAGACCGGGACACTGCCGCTGCCCACTTCGATGGCCGTATTGCCCACGCGAACTTCCATGCTGGCCTCACCGGTTAAGCCGGGTTTTAACTCCATAGGTCCATTCCTCCTTGTTGCATAGTGGTTGGATGCTTTGAACAGCCCGGGGCCATTTTACCTCAGGCCGAAAACATTTCCTGCAGCCAGTCCAGGGCTTTCTCCACCGCGGCAGGGCTCTTCCTCAGCTGGTGCCCGGCGCCGGGCAGGATGGCTTTCGCCCTGGGTTCCTCCGCCAGCTGGAAAAGCGCTTCTGCTTGTTCCGATGGAATCAACTCATCTTCCGCCCCGTGTAGGATCAGCAGGGGAGCCGGGGCGATGAAGGGCACCGCTTCCGCGGGCTTGATGCGGTAAATATTCTCCAGCCATTCCTGGGGCTGCCGGGGGAAGGCAGGGTCCCTGATGATCCCCACCTGGCGGAACCAATCGATGATCTCGTCCCGTTTCTCCACGGGGAAGAGCGGTTCGAAGGTTGCGGGACAGGCGGCCAGGATCACCCCCTTGACCCCGGGGTGCCGGGCCGCAACCCAGGCAGAAACGGCAGCGCCCCCGCTGAACCCCCAGAGGATAAACTCCAACCGCGGGTCCTGCTGCTGCCAATACTGGAGCACGGCTTCCAGGTCGCGGACCCACCCGGAGAGATCGAAGTCTCCCTCGCTCTCCCCCGTGCCGCGAAAGTTGAAGTGGAAGGCGGGCATACCCCGGCGACAGCACACTTCCGCCAGGGCGGCATACCCGCCGTCATCGGCCTGGTTTTCCGCTGCTTCCAGGGTCGGCCGCGCCCGGGGGATCCCGTGGCAGAGGATCAGCAGGGTCTGCTCCCCCAGGACAGAAGAAACATCTTCCAGCCGGGGCCGACAGATCCAGCCGGTCAACTGGATTTGCTCTACCGCAATCTGCAGCTGCTGCACCTGGACATCCATGGGAAACGCTCCCTCCCGTAATAAGTCCCTGTTTAAACCGGTTTCCTGCTTTCCCGCAGCGAACGTCGGATTTGCCCCATTGAAACGGCGCGCAGGGGGTGCAGCCAAGCCGCCTCATCTGTCCGAGCGAGCCCCGCGAGCGAGTTTATGAGGCGGCCTGAAGCCCCGAGCACCGATACATTCCTCGTCGCAAATCCCGTGCGCCGGAGGGAAACAG
>PWWY01000101.1 GCA_003561325.1 Syntrophomonadaceae bacterium
AGGAAAAGGGGTGAGTGTAGTTGGTGAAGCAAGAAATCCATTTGAGCATCAGCGGCATGAGCTGTGCACACTGCAAGGCCGCGGTAGAAAAAGCGCTGCAGGGCCTGCCCGGTGTTGCCCGTACGGAAGTGTTCCTGGAGGAAGGACGGGCTGTGGTGGAGATCGATCCTGCCCGGGTGAAGGTAGAGGAACTCAAAATGAAAATTGAAGAAGCCGGTTATACCGTTGACTGACCGCGGCGAAGACAGCGGCTATTGCTTGACTTCAACTCCCTTTTCGAGAAACGGGGGAGTTTTTTGTATTTTTAGATCTTCTTCGTATGCACTGGTTTCTTCAAGAATTTCGATGCCCATTCTTTTAATATAATAATGATTGATCAGGACCTTGAGAATGGCCGTCACGGGGATGGAGAGGATGATGCCCAGCAATCCCATCAAACGAGCACCGCTCAACAGGGCGATGATAACCGTAATGGGCCTCAGGTCCACGGCTTTACCCAGCAAGAAAGGCGTTAAGATAAAGGGGTCGACCGTTTGGATGATCAGGTAGAGGCCGGCAACCATGAGCGGGTGGGGCGTGCCGGGGGTGAGGCTGAGCAAGACGGCGGGGATGGCCGCCAGCAGGGGACCAATGTTGTGGATAATATTTAAAAGGCCTGCCGTTATCCCCAGGGTGACGGCAAAGGGCATGCCGATCCAGGTCAAGCCGAGCCCGGTAAAAACCCCGACAATGGAACAACGGATCACATTGCCCCGGAGGTAGGCCCCCACCTTGGAATCGATGATACCGATTACGTGGAGCACCTCGTGATGATAATTGGGAGGGAACAGGGAAACAATGGACGCCTTGACTTTCTCAATATCCAGCAGCAAAAAGAAGGTCAGAAAGAAAAGGCCAACCAGGGACCAGAGCTCGCTTAGGAATGGAATTTGGAAGGTCGAGACGCGGTTAATCCAGCGGATCAGGATCAAAGGAATGCTCTCGATAAACTCCATCAGGCTGGCGTAGAGCGTCTGGGAGATGGTTAAATCGTAGAGGATATCCAGTTCTTCCAGTCGGGTGGAAAGCATGATAAAATACTGGCGAAAGTCCGTGCTTATATAGCCGGCAAGCTGCCTGATTTCACGGAAAATCATGGGGGGGATAAAATAGAAGATGCTGACGATCACGAATAAGAATAAAATAAATACCGTTACCGCGGCTAAAGGGTGAGGGATGCGGAGCTTAACCAGCAGGGAAACCAGGGGGCTCACCAGGTAGACGATAAAAAGCGCAATAATCACAAGGGTGATGACTGGAAAGAGGATTTGTAGCGCCCATAAAAATAGAATAAGTCCAAAGATAAAGAGAACAAGTTTAATATTAGACTTCAGGTTGTTATCCACGTAATGCCTCCAGTCCCTCGTGCCTGATCTCTATTATAACTGATCTTAAACCGCTTGAAAACATCAACCTGAAAAAGGGTTTTGACCGGGAAAAGTCGAAATTCTTTAGGAACATCCAGGAAGACCAGCTGACAATGGAGGGGACCTTTTGTTCGTTCACCTGCACAACCACTCTGAGTACAGCCTGCTCGATGGGGCGGCGCGCATCAAGGAAATGGTAGAAAAAGCTTCCCGCCTGGGAATGCCGGCTCTCGCCGTGACGGATCACGGGGTCATGTACGGCGCCATAGAGTTTTACAAGGCGGCGCAAAAGGCGGGGCTGAAACCGATTGTCGGTTGCGAGGTCTATGTTTCACCGCGCCGGAGGTTTGACAAAGAGCATGGCAAGGATGACTTCCAGTATCACCTGGTTTTGCTGGCAAAAAACAGGGAAGGATACCGCAACCTCATGAAGCTGGTCACGGCGGGTTACCTGGAAGGGTTCTATTACAAGCCCAGGATTGATAAAGAACTACTGGCAGAACACAGCGAGGGGTTGTTTGCCTTAAGCGCTTGCCTGGCCGGGTAAGTGCCGGCCTTACTGCTGCAAGGAGAAGACGAAAAAGCTTTGCAGGCAGCCGGCTGGTATCGCGACACGTTTGCGGAAGGGCATTTTTTCCTGGAACTGCAGGACCAGGGCCTCCCGGAACAACAAGAACTGAACCAGAAGCTCCTGGCCCTGGGCGAACGTGCAGGTATTCCCTTGGTCGCCACCAATGATGTCCACTACCTGGAACAGGAAGATGCTGAAGCTCATGATGTGCTGCTCTGCATCCAGACGGGTAAAAATGTGGATGATCCCCACCGGTTGAAATTTGCAGGAAACCAGTTTTACTTTAAGAGCTACGATGAAATGAAGCAAACGTTTGCTTCCTTTCCTGAAGAGGTTCTCCTCAACTCGACCCGGATCGCAGACCAGGTTAACCTGGAATTTGACTTTAACCAGATGCATCTTCCCCCTTATGCCATTCCTGCGCCCTATGAAAACGCCGAAGATTACCTACAGGCCATGTGTTACCGGGGATTGGAAAAGAGATATGCCCGGGTGACCCCGGAAATTAAAGAGCGCCTCGATTTTGAATTGTCGGTGATCAACCAGATGGGTTATGCCGGCTATTTTCTGATCGTCTGGGATTTCATTAAGTTTGCCCAGGACCATCAAATCCTGGTCGGACCCGGTCGTGGTTCTGCGGCAGGCAGCC
>PWWY01000120.1 GCA_003561325.1 Syntrophomonadaceae bacterium
GTTTGAAAGCCTTCTTTTCCTTGAGCACATAGCCCCGGCCCAGGATGGTTTCAATGGTGGGAGAGTAGGTGCTGGGCCGCCCGATGCCCTGGCGTTCCATGGTCTTAACCAGGGAGGCTTCGGTATATCTCGGGGGAGGCTGGGTAAAGTGCTGGGCAGGGCTCAAGGATCGGAGTTCCAGGTGCTCACCTTCCTGGAGCGGGGGCAGTTCATGTTCATTTTCCTGCTCCTCATCTTCCCCCTCGATATACAAGGCCATGAAGCCCGGGAATTTGATCGTGGAGCCGCTCGCCTTGAAGAGATAATCGTTGGCCGTGATCTCCACCCGGACCTGTTCCAGCAGGGCAGATGCCATTTGGCTGGCCAGGAAGCGATCCCAGATCAACTTGTAGACCCTGTACTGGTCCCGGGTCAGGTAAGGCTTCATTAGCCTGGGCTCGCGGGAAACCGCCGTGGGGCGTATGGCCTCGTGGGCCTCCTGGGCCCGTTTCTGCGTGTCAAAGCGCCGGGGTTTCTCCGGGACGTACGCCTTCCCATGCTTGTCCGCGATGAACTGCAGGGCTTCCTCCTGGGCCTGGAGCGAGACTTTCGTCGCGTCCGTGCGCATATAGGTGATTAGCCCACTGGACTCCCCTTTTTTGCCCAGTTCAATGCCTTCATAAAGCTGCTGTGCCACCATCATGGTCTTTTTCGTGGTAAAACCCAGCTTGCGGGAGGCTTCCTGCTGCAGGTTACTGGTGATAAAAGGCGGCGCGGGATGGCGCTTCCGCTCGCTGACCTGTACGCTCTTGACCCGGTATTCTGCCTCTTCCAGCCCGGCCAGGATGGTCTGGATGTCCTCTTCGGTAGTAAGGTCGAGCTTCCCTCCCCCTTTTCCGTAAAATTTCGCGGAAAAGGTCTGGTGGTCCTTTAATTCCCGCAGGGTCGCTTCCAGGGTCCAGTATTCTTGCGGTTCAAAGGCCTGGATTTCCCTTTCCCGGGAACAGATCAGCTTCAAGGCAACGGACTGCACGCGTCCGGCGCTCAGGCCCTTGCGAACTTTCTTCCAGAGCAGGGGGCTGATGGAATACCCGACGATGCGATCCAGGATACGCCGGGTCTGCTGGGCCTCAAAACGGTGGGGTTCCAGCAGCCGCGGCCTGGAAAAGGCCTTTTTCACCGCATCCTTTGTGATTTCATGAAAGACGACCCGACAGGGCTCGTCTTTTTGCAGCCCCAGGGTCTCACTGAGGTGCCAGCTAATGGCTTCTCCTTCCCGATCCGGGTCGGTGGCCAGGAAGACATGATCCGCTTTTTTCCCGGCCTCTTTGAGCTCCTGCAGGATTTTCCCTTTCCCGCGGATGGTGATATAGCGGGGTTGAAAGTTATTTTCCAGGTCGATGCCCAACCGGCTTTTGGGCAGGTCCACCAGGTGTCCCATGGAAGCTTTCACCTGGTAATTCCTGCCAAGCAGGCGGCTGATGGTTTTTGCCTTGGCCGGCGATTCAACGATAACCAGCTTCATCTAAACACCTCCGGGGGTATTCCGTACAAAGTATTTTCCAGGCAGCTGTTTGACCAGGCCTTTCATTTCCATTTCCAGCAGGAGATAGTTTAAACTGGACAGGGGCCCCTGGCTCATCCCCGCCAGCTCTTCCAGCGATACCGGTTCATAGTGCAGGATCTCCAGCAGTTCTGCTTCACCGGCCTCCAGGGGCGGCGGTTCCCGGGAAGAGGCACCACCGGGGGGCCGTTCCATCCCCGCCTCGTTTTGCCGCTGAACCCCGGGGTCAAACAGCACCAGTTCTTCCAGGATGTCGGCAGCTGATTCCACCAGCTTGGCGCCTTCCTTCAAGAGCTTGTGGCAGCCGCTGCTGTAAGGGCTCTCGATAGACCCGGGAACGGCGAAAACCTCTCGACCCTGTTCCAGGGAAAACTCCGCTGTAATGAGGGCGCCGCTCTTGACACCGGCCTCCACCACCACGGTGCCCGCGGAGAGGCCGCTGATGATGCGGTTGCGACGGGGGAAGTTCAAGGGAGCCGGTTTTGTCCCCGGGGGAAATTCGCTGATCACCAGCCCCTGTTCCTGGATACGTTGCTTCAACGCCCTGTTTTCCGGCGGATAGCAGATATCCAGCCCGCATCCCAGGACTGCGATGGTCTTTCCCCCCTGCTCCAGGGCCCCTTCGTGGGCATGGGTATCGATCCCCCGGGCCATCCCGCTGGTCACCGTGATGCCCCGGGAAACCAGTTCCGCCGCCAGCCTGCGGGCGACCTGCTTCCCGTAATGGGTATGCCGGCGGCTTCCGACCACCGCCACCATGGGTGTGCGCAGCAGCGCCAGGTTGCCCAGGCCGTATAAAATAGCGGGAGGATCATAGATCTCTTTTAAGTCCGCGGGGTACTGCGCATCGTTGTAGAGCAGCAGGGCTAATCCGCTGGCGAGGATCTCCTCCCAGAGCTTCGCCGGATCCAGGATCTGTTTCTGCCGGTGTACCTTTTCCGTGAGGTTCTTGCTGAAACCCTCCACAAGCCGGAGTTCTTGCCCCGGGGCTTCCCAGGCCCTTCGGGGGCAGCCAAAGGTATCCAGCAACTTCTGCAGCCGCCGGGGGCCAATTTCGCTTACCTGGTTCCAGGCATGGATA
>PWWY01000200.1 GCA_003561325.1 Syntrophomonadaceae bacterium
AATTTGCGCGCTTTCTGCTGGCTGAGCTGTTGCTGGAGCCTGCGCAGCACGTCGCCGAAATCGCGCAGCTCATCCCTGCCCAGGGCAACCGACCCTAAGACCAGGCCCAGGTCTGTGCCGAAAGTGGACCAGAAGAAATGGTCCAGCTGTTCTCTGAGTTCGCCGATGGCGTGGTCCACCTGCGGGTTGTTCGGGAGCAGCAGCTGGAAGTTGCCGCCGCTGCAGAAGAGCAGGTTGGTGACGTTGAGCTCCAACTTGTCCAGGATATGGTAGGCCACCATCTCCGGGAGCAGCTGCAGGTACAGGGAACGGCCCCGCAAGCGTTTGGCCACGCCTTTGGCCGAGTCGGTCTCGCCCGGGCGGGCGATCTTGTTCAAAAAGTGCTGGATGCCTGAAACGTCCCCGCCGAGCAAAAGAAAAGGCGGGTCTTCGCCGCCGTAGAGGCATGTGGCGATGGCCGCGGTGGTCTTGGCGTGGTCGAAAAGGGAGATATCCGGGTGGCCCACGGTGCTGCTCGGGATGCACCAGGTGTAGCGCTGCAGCAACGAGTAGAGGCCGCGCAGGTAGCGGGAGAGGTCTTCCGTGGGGAGCGCTTTATGTAGCTCGAGGAAGCCGGGTGTGGCTGCGCTGCCTTCGAAGAGCTGGCGGTATTCGCCGGCCATATCCCCGTCTTCCAGGGCGGGGTAGGCAACCTCACGGTCGGGGGTGAGTGGCCGAAGGGGGTAGCCCCGCGTGCGCGTTGGGGCCGGGTGGTCCAGGGCTACCTCGGCCAGCACGGGTTTCAAGCGCACCGCTTTGTAGTATGGGTGGGTCTCTTCCTCTTCTTTTCGGGGTGCGCGCTCGCCGGAAGAGAGCCGGTCAGCGTCTGTTACGATCTGCTGCAGCTGGTTCTGCGGGTAGTGGTGGAAGCAGGCCAGGTTGGCTAGGTTCTCGTCCCCTTCGCCGAGCAGGTTTTGGGGGAAGTGCTGCTCGAAGAAGAGGTTGGTCCAGAGCACGTGCCGGTGGGTGTAGCGGCCATCGGGGGTGCGGCGGCAGATAACCCCTGCCATCCGCTCCGACTGTGCGTCCAGGGGGATCTCCGCGCGCTGCAGCCATTTACCGATATCGTGCAGTAAGGCGGCGACGGCTAAGCGGTCGTAAGTGTTCATGGTCTTCCCTCCTTTCGTTATGTTATATCCTCAAGGACATATTTCCCCAAGCCAAAGGAACAGTTCCTGCCCACGTGGACCTTTTCGCCCAGGATCAGGTAGGGCAGAAACGGGGTTATAGGCCCCTGGAACGTGATACGCCCGGTTATCCCGCCCATCTCCATCGCGCTGTTCTGGGTGCGTGAACGGCGGGTCAGCGGCTTCCACTGAAGCTCACGGACTTTCGTCTCTATGATGGCGCTTTCGTCTATGAAGCGGCGGAAATCAAGCTCTAACTCCCGGCCGCAGTGGAAGTAGGAGAGCAGGCCTATCCTGCGTAAGAGGTTGCGGAATAGATCCTGGAAGCTGGGCGCGGTCAAGATGCGGTTTTTCATGCGCAGGCGCAGGGGGGTCACCAGCTCCAGGGTGGCTTCCCCTACCCGCTCAGGTACTGTTGCGAACAGCTCCGTTGCTTTTTGAGGGCTTGTCGCAAGCGGCTTTTCACCCGGGATGTAAGCGGGTTCCTGGTCACTAGTAGTGAGCATTTCCAGGGTGAAGGGCACACGCTTGTGCAGCAGGCCCCGCCGGCCCAGTTCTTCGGTGGCAAAAATGAAGTAGGGGAGGTAATCGACGCTTTTGCCGACCAGGGTCAGCGTAAAGCGCAGCTTGTCATCGAAGGAGGGGCGGGGATCGAACCCGAGGACAAAGGGGTGGGGAGCGCTGGGGTACTTGCGCATAATCGCGGCATCCTCTGGGATGGGGGACTCAAACAGGTAGGCGTAGATGCAGGAACGGTAGAGCAGGCAGGAAGGGCAGTCTTGTTGCCCGGTGGCGCAGATGCTCTGGCGAAGGACCATACCCAGGGTGCTGCGCAAGAGGTTGCCCAGGAAATAGGGTGGATCTATCTTTTCCTTCGGCTGCAGGATAAACGTGTGATGGGTGAAGGTGAAGTGCTCCAGCGGGTGCTCGCTTTGCATGAGAAATGCCCCAGGGGGCTGTTCGCCTCCTTTGCTGGCTAGTAGCCGGTCTCTCTTTTGCAGGAGAGCCTATCCTGTCAGATGCAAACCAAAGCCGCGGTCAGTGCAGGAGCTCGCACAGGGGAAGTAAGCTTTCGCCCCCTTTAAACGAGTATGTATGCAAAAGGTCGGATTTCTTGAACGTAAAGGTGAGGAAACGCTCACCGAGCGCCAGGGACAGCTCGGCGGTCTCTTTAGAGACGGGCTGGGTTCCGTGGGCTACGATGGATTCGTTGCGGATGGAGCGGATTTCCTCCATGGCGGCTCCGAGTTTCAGATCGCGAAAGCCCTCGCCCCAGGGAAGCTTTTCGTCCCGGTTCAAAAAGGCTCGGTATTGGGTATCTTCGAGGGCATCTTTTAAGGCCAGGTGGGATTTGTGATAGGAGAGCTCCCTGGACGCGCCCACAACCTCCATGACACGCCTTTGGTTTCCCCGGTCTGTGCTTTGCTCCACCTGGCGTGGGTTGATCCCGTACTTG
>PWWY01000115.1 GCA_003561325.1 Syntrophomonadaceae bacterium
CCTGGTCAGCATCCTGAAGATGCTGCGCCGCCAGGCGGAGCGGGCGGGGATGCCCCTGGATCTCACGGTGCTTTCAGCCAGCCCGGCCAGGACCCGCCGGGATTACGGGGTCAACGCCGTCAGCCGCATCAACCTCTTCTCCATTGCTCGCGCTATCCGGGGCGCTGATCTCTTGATTAGCGGGGGCGGCAGCCTGCTGCAGGATAAGACGGGCTACGGGCTCTCCGTGCTCTACTACCTGGGGCTGGTCCTCTTGGCCCGGCTCCTGGGTGTCCCCACCGTGCTCTACGCCCACGGTGTCGGCCCCATCCAGCGCCCCTTCAATCGGCGCATCGCCGGCTGGATCATCAACCGGGTGGACCTGGTGACCCTGCGCGACGATGAATCCCGCCAGGAGCTGGACTCCCTGGGGGTCAACAGGCCGCCCGTGCGGGTGACGGTCGATCCCGCCTTTTATCTAAACCCCAGCCGCCAGGACGGCGGGGAGAAGGTGCAGCGTCTCCTGGGAGAGCTGCAGGGGCAGGGGCCCCTGGTGGGCTTCTGTGTGCGGGAATGGCTGGGCCAGCGGCAGTTCCTGGAGGCGATCGCCGAGACCGCCGACCGGCTCGTGGACCGGCTGGATGCCCGCATCCTCTTCATTCCCATGTTCCCCCGCAAAGACCTGCCCGTCTCCCGGCTGACCGCCTCCTTGATGCAGCGCGGGGACCGGGCCCGGGTCATGGAGGAGGAGCTTGCCCCCGGGGAACTGCTCTCCGTATTCTCCCACCTGGACCTGCAGGTGGGCGTGCGGCTCCACTCCCTGATCTTCGCCGCCATGGCCGGGGTTCCCATGGTCGGCATCTACTACGATCCCAAGATCAGCGCTTTCTTAAGCCAGCTGGGCCTACCGTACGCCGACCGGGTGGAAACCCTGCAGGCGGAAACCCTGTATGCCCACTGCCTGGAGACCTGGCAGCAGCGAGAGGAACTCACCCGGCGTCTCCAGGCCGTCGTGGGGGATTTCCGCCGGGAGGCGGCAGCCTGCGGGCAGCAGGTTTTTACCCACTTTTTTGGACCGCCGGGGGAAACCCCCGAACCGGCGATCAAGGTGCTGCATTTGATCAGCGGCGGGGACACGGGGGGCGCCAAGAATCATGTGCTCTCCCTGGACCAGGAGCTGCAAAAGCAGGTGCCGGTTTCCCTGGTCTGCTTCATGGAGGGGGATTTTTCCCGGGAAGGCCGCCAGGCGGGGCTGGACATCCGCGTGATCCCCCAGAAAAGGCGTTACGACCTGGGGGTGGTGCGGGACCTCAGGCGAATCATCAGTCAGGAAGGGTTCACCGTGCTCCACTGTCACGGGGCCCGGGCCAATTTCGTGGCCGCGGTGCTGCGCAGGCGCCTGGACATTCCCGCCCTGACCACCATGCACAGCGACTACAGGCTGGACTTCCAGGGGAGCTTCTATAAGAACCTGGTCTATACCACCCTGAACGCCTGGGCGCTGCGGAAGTTCGGCTATTTCGTGGCGGTTTCCGACAACTTTAAAGAGATGCTCGTGCGCCGGGGGTTCCCCCGGGCCCGTATCTTCGTCACCTACAATGGGATCGATTTCCAGGTGCCCGTACCGCAAACTGACCGGGCGCGCTTGTTGGCGCACTACGGTTTGCAGATCCCCCTCACGGCTAAAATTGTGGGCATTATGGGGCGGCTGCATCCCGTCAAGGACCACGAGCTCTTCCTGCGGGGTGCCCGGGAGGTGCTCCAGGCCCACCCCGGGACCCACTTTCTCATTGCCGGCGACGGGGAGGAAAAAAAGCGGCTGCTAGCCCTGCGCGACAGCCTGGGACTGCAGGACCGCGTCCATTTCCTGGGCTACGTGGATAACCCCGATGCCTTTATCCATCTGCTGGACATCAACACCCTGACCTCCCGCAGTGAAAGTTTCCCCCTGGTGCTCCTGGAAGGGGCCCGGCAGCGCAAGCCCTCGGTCAGCTCCGACGTGGGCGGCGTCGACCGGCTGATTTTCGACGGGGAGACGGGGCTGCTCTTTCCCGCCGGCGATGCGCGGGCGTTTGCCGAAAAAATCGCGCGGCTGCTGCGGGACGAGGAGGCGGCCCGGGCCATGGGGGAAAACCTCTACCGCCACGCCCGGGAAAATTATTCCCTGGAGCGCCTGGGGCAGGATCACCTGCAGATTTATCGAAAAGTATTAATCAGCCATGGTGTGGTTGAAAAGGAGGGGACCGATGAGAATAATCGATAACAAGGGGAAGCTGCTGGGCCTGATCAACGTGATCGATCTCTTCGTGCTGCTGACCCTGCTGCTGCTGGTTTCGGCGGTGGCCCTGCGCTTTACCGACCTGCGGGATATGCGCCAGGAAATCGGCAGCGTGCCCGTGACCGTGATCGCCATCATCAACGAGGTGCGGCAGGAAACCATGGATGCCATCCAGGTGGGCGACGTGGTGCGGGACGCGGTCGGCGGCCAGGTTTTCGGCACGGTGGTGGACAAGGAGTGGGAGATCCACCTCAAGCAGACCAGCACCGCCGACGGCCGCATCGTCTGGGCGGAAGTGCCGGAGCGCTACACCGTCTACCTGACCATCGATGCCCGGGGCCACGACCTGGGCC
>PWWY01000147.1 GCA_003561325.1 Syntrophomonadaceae bacterium
AAACCGAACCTGGGGATCGCGCTAACTGCTTTTATTTTTACATTTTATTCTTTTTCCCTGGTTCGGTTTCGTATCTACGAAACGCCCCTGGAGGGCGCGGAGTTTTTAGGCGGGCTCTTTTTGCCTGCCTTCATGGAACACCTGCTGGCTTCTTTTTTGGCCCTGCTGGCCGGCCCCCTGCCGGCGATCATCTTCCGCGGCACCCTGCTGGCCTTCCACTGGTTATCACCGTACCTGCCTGACCTGAACTGGGTGATGCGGGCGCTGATCGGCAGCTTCGTCCCGGTTTTTTGTATGGCAGTCTTGCATCAGCTCTACCGCTCGGAAGTGCAAAAGATCAGGTCCCGTCGTGAACGGGAGAACCCGGCAGGGTGGGTAACAGCCAGCGTCACGTCGGTGCTACTCATTTGGTTCGCCGTGGGCGTTTTTAGCTACTTTCCCAACGTGATTATCAGCGGCAGCATGAGACCGCATATCGAGATCGGTGATATTGTTATCGTGCAGCGGGTTGACCTGGACCAGGTGCAGGCAGGCGATGTGATCCAGTTTCGGGAGGCAGGGGTGCGGGTGAATCATCGCGTGTTAGAAATACAGGAAGACGACAGGGGACTTCCTCTTTTTATTACCAAGGGAGATAATAACCCCAATCCCGACACAGAACCTGTCAAGGCAGAACAGTTCCTGGGCAGGGTTGTGCACGTGGTCCCCAGGCTGGGCTGGCTGACGATCTGGATGCGCAGTCCGGGGTAATCATCAATGAAGTGAAGTCGAGGATGCTGCGTTAAAATGAAAAGAGATGGGGGGGCGCCATGAATGAAGAAAAAGCAACTGCCAAAAAAGATCTGGATCGCTGCCGCTGCGCTTCTGGTCGTGCTGCTGGTGGGTTCCGGGGTGGGACTTGCCTGGAGCCGTGCGGTTCCTGCCGAACAGGTGGAGACTTACACGGCGTATGCGTACACGAAACAAAGCGAAGCAGATTACCGGGTCCACCTGTTTCCCAGTGATACCTTCGAGGAGGTGCAGGAACCGGGGAAAGCTTACCTGTCCAAGCTGACCGATTACATCGCCGCAGACTTTTATTTCAACTTCCAGGGTGAGCAGGAGGGGGCCCAGCTAAGCGGCGTTTATAGCGCAGCGGCCTACCTGACGGCGACAACCGGCGGCGAAGAGAAGCGCGTGGTCTGGGAAAGGGTTTTTAAGCTCCTTCCAGCACAAGCCGTCCGCATAGAAAACGACCGGATAGTGATCGAGGAGTCCGTACAGATTCCCTTCGCGGAGTACCGGCGTTTTGCTGAGCAGATCAGGGAGCAGACGGGCTATTCCCCCGGAGAACTCAATCTTTTGGTGGAGTTTGAGATCCTCCTGGAGATCCAGGCCGCAAGCGTGGAAGAAATGGTGGAGAAAAGGTTTGACCCGCACCTGCTGATCCCCATGGGGGGCAGCACTTTTGTCGTGGGCGGCGATCTTGTTTCCAAAAATGCAGACGGAATTACACAGGAACGGGTGGTACCCGTGCCGGGGGTCGAACAGGCCAGGGTGGTTTTTACGCTCTCGACTTTTTTCTTTGCCGGCGCTTTAGCGGCCTTGTTCTTCTTGACAAGCCCGCTGGATACGGTTACGCCTGGGAGAAAGAAGACACTTCGTCTTCTGAAGAAACATGGAGATCGCATCGCCACGTTGGCCGGCCAGGCCCCAGAGGGAGTAGAACAGGCAATCACCGTGAACAGCTTCGATGATCTCTTGAAGGTGGCCGATGAGCTGCAAAAGCCCGTATTCTATTACCCGCCGGGCGCTGGGTCCGGCCATGAAAACCTTTTTTTGGTGTGGGATGAAGGGATCATCTACAAGTATTCCATCGATGACTGAGTGCAAATACCTTAGGAAGTGCCTGCTTATTACTCTTTCTGACCCTTGCTCATGCTTTTGTCTCGCCATCAAAATTCTTTGCAGTGAGCAAGGGTTCTGTTTTATCTCTGCGGGCAGCAGGGCCACTGAACGGCAGAACATATTCCCAGGCATGGATCGATGAAGATGAAAAAAAAGCATCTAAAAAAAGAGGTTTGGCTGATAGTTGCAGCACTTCTGGTTGTCCTTGCAGCAGGCTCAGGCACAGGGCTTGCCTGGAGTTTGTGGGTCCCTGTTGAAGAAACGAAAGGGATCGATGTTTATGCCTACACGCAGCAGGTTAAAGTTGATTACCATGTCCACCTGTTTCCGAATAACCTGTTTGAGGAAGTTCAGATGCCAGGCAGGGCGTACCTGTCCGAACTGACCGAAAAGATCGAGGCTGAATTCATGTACCAGATTGAAGGAGATGGTTTGGCCCATTTTACTGGCATGTATAGTGCGGTCGCATTACTGACGATCACAACAACCGGCGACGAGAAGCACACGGTATGGGAAAGGGTGTTTGAGCTTCTTCCCCCACAAGAATTTTGTTCGGAATCGAATCACTTGATAATCGAGGAGACCGTCACAATTCCCTTTGCGGAGTACCGGCGCCTGGTTCATCAAGTCATGGATCAGGCAGGAAGTTTTTCGGCAGAATCCAACTTACGGGTAGAGTTTGACTTGAGCATGGAAGTGCAATCGGAAAGCGGAACTGC
>PWWY01000068.1 GCA_003561325.1 Syntrophomonadaceae bacterium
CAATTACTATGACATGACAACCGTGCCGGATTGGAACATTGGTCTTACCGACGCTGATTTAATTACGCACCTTGATTATGGTTCAGGCAGCTACAGTTGGACACAAGAAGTAAAAGGAGATGCAAAAAGCTACCGGCGGTTCCGCTGGGGGGCCTACGGGGCCTCGCACACGGAAGCGTTCGGTTCGTGGCAAGCGCTTTCGCATCACGGTTTCCGCCCCGCACTGGAGTTGATATAAGGAGGTTTGAAAATGCTCAAAAGAATTAATAATGAATATGAACTTGATAAAGCTATGAAGCTAACCAAAGAACAGCAGGCACGGTTTGAAGAGATTAAAAATTATCCTGCCGGGTTCATGCCTGATTACGAACAATATATCCTTAATGGAAGTATGCCTGCTGAAGTAGATGAAGACGGCGAAGTGCGAAATTTAGCAAAACACCCGATGCGGGACATGATGATTAACGTGCAGATAAATAAAACGGTTCTGGAGAACGAAAGATTGGCAGAAGAAAACATCAAGTTGGAGGCAATCAACCAAAGACTAATTGACAAGTTGACGGAAAAAGCAGTCATTACCGAACAAGAAAAGGAAAAGATTATCAGCGATACGGAAGTTAAAGAAGAACAAATAATCAAGAGGTAATGGTATAGGTTGAACGGTAAAATGGCACAGCGGGGACGACAGCCCCCTCTACGGGCGTTTTAAAAGGAGTGTTTTAATGGAAAAGGAAGCAGGTTACAAGGTGACGTTAAAAGATGTGCACGCCGGGAGGAGTTTGTATGGCTAACCCCAAAAGATTTTTTATGCAGGCTAGCTTTCCTTCTAAAAGATATAGATTTATAGTAACTACTATTAACTATAGCAACAGTATAGTTACTTTGACTTCCCGTATTGTAACCTTACATAGAACTATCGTAAATTATACTAACGGTATATATACAAGCTTATCCAGAGCTCTAAATTTAAATAGAACTACAGTTAATTATGCAGGTACTATTAACACACTTTTAAGTAGAAGTATAGTTTTAACAAAACACACAGTAACTTATGTAGCTAATATAGTTACAGAACTATCTCGGATATTAAACTTGAAAAGAACTATCGTTACTTTTACAGAACAAATAGTAACGGTTGTTAGTACGAAAGTTTGGTTGGATAGATTTGTTGTTAAAGGTAACTTAAGTAAAGAAAGCGATCTTTCAGGAAGAATTGAAAAAACAAGCTTTTTGTTGGGGAGGTTAAAGAGATGGCTCTAACTTTAGCTAGTTCAGTAGACGGAGCACTGCCAAGGGGAACAGACAAACAACTCGACTTTCAGGTAATAGACGAAAGTAATAGTCTACCTTATAATTTAACTGATCATACAGTTATACTAACTATGTCTATGTCGAATCTATCTACAAGCCCATCATTACAAAAAGAAGCTACGATTGTTGATGCTTCGGATGGTAAGTGCGAGTTTGTTTTTGAGGCGGAGGATACCGAAGACTTGCTTGTTTACTCTTACTACACAACTATATTTGTAGAAGAGGATAGTACTGGAAGTATCTGGCCTGTATTTGAAGGTAAGATTGCAGTAATTCCTTATGTACTTCCTGAGGAGGTAAGCTTATGAGTAGACGAACAGTAGAAGATTTAATGAAGAGAGTACGAGAGGAGCTGAGGGCAGAGGGCCCAGATTCTGCAGGGTATTCCGACTTTATTGTACTGGACGCTATCAACTTTGCCATAGCTGACCTGTCTGAGGTGTTCCCTGTGCGGGATACTACCACTATAACTACATCAGCAGATACAAACAACTACACGTTAGGCTTTGAGTCTGTATATAATATAGTTAAAGTAGAGTACGATGGAGAAACTATCACAGGCATACCTCTGCGAACCTACCTCAATCTTACTATTAAGGACACAGGGCCAGTAAACCGATGGATACTATGGGGGCAGGAGTTTATACTGATAGGTAAGGTAGAGGCAGACAAAGAGGTCACCCTGTGGGTTACACGGGCTCCTGATAAGTTGAAAGATAAGGGTGATATACCAGAGATTCCCAGCTATGCAGATGAAGCTATAGTAGCTTATGCTCTGTCGGTATGCTACAGAGAGTCGAGAAGCTTTGACCGAGCTGACTACTACTACAGGATATATGTAGTACAGAAGAGTAACATTCTTAGGAGAGGAGTACCTCAACGACAGAAGGAGTTTCTTCCACAGATGTCAGATTCTTACTGGAAGCCTGTACGTCACAGCAGACGTACTGTAACATCGGACACAAATCCCGGAGGGGTGATTAAATGAGTCCTGAATCTATCTTAGAAGTAGAACGTATACACTACTTAGATGGAGGTTTAATAACTTCTGTATCACCAAGGCTGCTGGAGCAGAACAGAGGGCCAGCTAGTGAGCTGTTGAACTTCGACTTCGCTTTAGTAGGTATTCCTACTAAGAGGCCGGGTACAGCTACTCTACATGCCCCTATCACAGGGAAAGAAATAACCAGTCTGTTTGAGTATTTAAAAACTACTACAGGAGCAACTCACATCTTTGCTGGTACTAAGGATGGTATTGTGTACAGATGGAATGGGACCG
>PWWY01000020.1 GCA_003561325.1 Syntrophomonadaceae bacterium
CGTCCGGCCGTACGCGGTAGGTTTCCGGTGGCGGCAGGGCAAGCCGGCGACCGGTTCTCAGCTCATAGGGAGGCTGAAGATCATTTTCATGGATAAGATCCTGCATCGAAAGATGATAGCGCTCCGCAATGTCCCATACGGTCTCGCCGGACGCCACCGTGTGCATTCCGGCACTGCTGGCCGCGCCGCCGTGCAGGCCGTAATGAACGGCGGGCACGTCTTTCTTGCCGCCGCAGCCGGACAGGGCCAGCAGCAGCATACATAACGGTAAAAAAATCCTGGCCTGTATCCTAGCCTGTATTATAGTGCGGGTCATCCTTGGCATTTTCACTGGCGGGTGCCAGTTTTGGCAGCAGCGGCACGAAACGTACCGCCATGAGATCCTTGACGGCGAAGGTATCCTCGCCTTCCTTCTTGTAGCGGCGCAGCACCTGCTGGTCGTTAACCGCTACGGGTATGACCATAATACCACCAATCTTCAATTGTTCCAACAAGGTAGGCGGAGGTTCGCCCTGTGCGGCGGCGGGGCAGATGATCCGGTCGAACGGCGCCTGTTCCGGCCAGCCCTTCATACCGTCGCCGGCGATGGCCGTAATGTTGTGCAGCCGCAGCTGCGCGAACATCGCTTCCGCCCGGCGCAGTAGCGGCTTGTGGCGCTCAATCGTATAGGCCCGGCGGCAGAGATGGGCGAGGACACAGGTCTGGTAGCCTGAGCCGGTGCCGATTTCCAGAACCTTGTGGCGGTCGTTCAGTTCCAGGTTCTGTGTCATGGCCGCTACCACCAGCGGCTGGCTGATTGTCTGGCCGCGCCCGATCGGCAGGGCGATATCTTCATAGGCCCGATCGGCCATGGCAGCGGGAATGAATGCCTCGCGCGGAACCTTTTCCATCGCCGCCAGCACTTCCATATCGGTTATGCCGCTGTTGCGCAGATGCATGATCAGGCGGATTTTACGGTTGTTGTCAGCATTCATGGCGGCAGGTCGCAATAGAAAACAGATGAATCAAAGCCTTGATCGTAACCGCTTTCCTTTTGGGAATGAAGCGCTTTTGTTCTGATCCTGCGGTAATTTGCAATTGCAGGATATTTGCTGTACCTTGTTGTCATAACAGAATGCAGGGAGGCAGGAAATGAATGATAATCCAAAAAGTTGGCCGGACTTCCCTTTTCCGCCACAACCGGAGCCGCGGCTGGAGATTGTTCCTGTGACGCCGACGCCGGAAGCAAACCGGAGCAGGTGGAACCCGGCATGGGGCACGGAGATTTCGGATATGCCACCGCTTGGGAAACCTTCAAAGCCGGTACTGCATTAAGTGCAATTATCCTCTGGCAGCTGCAAGGACTTCGCGCGTGTCTGGTACGGTTATCTTATCCACTCCGCCCATATAGGGTTTCAGAACCTCCGGAACAAATATGCCGCCATCGGCCGGATCGTAATAATTTTCCATGACCGCGATCAGGGCGCGGCCTACCGCGACGCCGGAGCCGTTGAGCGTATGAACAAATTGCGTCTTTTTCTCTCCCTTTTCCCGGAACCGCGTGCCCATCCGCCGCGCCTGAAAATCACCGCAGTTGGAGCAGCTTGAAATCTCCCGGTAGCGGCCCTGGCCCGGTAGCCAGACTTCTATGTCATAGGTCTTGCGCGCGCCGAAGCCGGTATCGCCGCTGCACAGGACAACAGTGCGAAAGGGGAGTTCCAGCTTTTTCAGCACGGTTTCCGCACAATTGGTCATACGCTCGTGCTCTTCCCGGCTGTGGTCGGGGTGGGTGACGCTGACCAGCTCGAACTTGTAGAACTGGTGCTGGCGGATCATGCCGCGCGTGTCCTTGCCCGCCGCCCCGGCTTCGGACCGAAAACAGGGGGTATAAGCCGTATAGCGCCGCGGCAGGTAACTGTCATCAATGATGCTATCGGCGACAATGTTGCTAAGAGAAACTTCTGCGGTCGGGATGAGCCAGTGGTCGGTCGTGGTGCGGAACTGGTCGTCGGCGAATTTCGGCAACTGGCCGGTGCCGTACAGCGCATTATTACGCACCAGCAGCGGTGGCGAGACTTCGGTGTAGCCATGCGCGCCTGTATGCAGATCAAGCATGAACTGCGCCAGCGCCCGCTCCAGCCGCGCGAGGCCCTGGCTTAGCACGACAAACCGCGAACCCGACATTTTCGCCGCCGTTTCAAAGTCCATCATTTCGAGCGCTTCACCGATATCAAAATGCTCGGGCGTTCTCTCCCCCCCTGAAGCCTGCTGCACAGCCTTCTTCGCCCCCGCTTGCGGGGGGGATTTTGGGGGGGAGTATTGACGAATTTCCTTGTTCCCGGATTCATCCGCACCGTCGGGCACATCGTCATCAAGCAGGTTGGGCAGCCCGGCCAGATGCTGGTTCAGGGATTCAGCCAGCGTCCTTTCCCGCTCCTCAAGGGCGGCCATCGCGTCTTTCATGCGCCCGACCTCGTCCATCAGCGCCTGCGCGTCACCGCCTTTGGCCTTGAGTTGGCCGATGTCTTTTGATTTTTCATTACGCTGCTGCTGAAGCTGTTGCAATTCTGTCTGCACAGCCCGGCGTTCTTCGTCCATACGCAG
>PWWY01000123.1 GCA_003561325.1 Syntrophomonadaceae bacterium
GTAGAAGTCGTCTGGGTTACCCATCACGTGGGGTTTGCCGGTCCAGGAGAATGTGAAGTGGATCCCGCACTGCGCCAGCAGCTGCAGCAGGGCGGGGTTAAGATGCTCACAACGACCCACCTGCTGGCCGGTGTGGACCGGGCAGTCCGCATGAAATTCGGCGGGCTTTACCCGGCAGAAATTGTCGCGGCAGCCTTGCGCATCTTCGGCCAGGGCCCCAAGGTTTGCGTGGAAATAGCCGCAATGGCCCTGGATGCCGGGCTGATCCCTTACGGCGAAGAGATCATCTCCGTGGCGGGCAGCGGTCGAGGTGCCGATACGGCATGTGTCATCGTCCCCTCCCATTCCAATACTTTTTTTGAAACCTCGGTGAAAGAGATCATCTGTATGCCCCGGGAACGTTAAGCCCCCAGGAAAAGGAGCCCCTGGTTCACAGCGGATAAAGGATATTTCCTGTTTATGTAGAAACTATACCGTGAAGTCTTGCGTTGGGATCTAGACGTGCAATGTTTCAAAATGCAAGAAGGAGCCAGAAATCATGTTCGCGAGCTCAAACACCATGAAGTTAAAACGGAAGGGCATCCTGCTCCACTACTACGGGCAAATTCAAGCAGGCCGGCTCCACATCCTCTTTGTGCACGGGGCCTCGGGAAACGGAACGTTGTGGCACCACCAGCTCCAGGGCCTTTTCGCGGATTACGCACCCCTGGCTGTTGACCTGCCCGGCCACGGGCGTTCAGAAGGCGAAGCGCAAAACCGCATTCCGGCCTACCGGGACGATTTGAAAGATTTTAAGGACAGCGCCGGGCTCCCCAAGGTCGTCCTCTGTGGGCATTCCATGGGGGGAGCGGTTGTTCTAGACTACGCGCTGAACCACCCGGAAGATATCGAGGCCCTGGTCCTGATTAGTAGCGGCGGAAAGCTGCGGGTCGCTCCGCAGCTCCTGGAAACATACCGGTCAGGCCAAAAAAGCCCCTCCCTGGTGCAACACCTCTACGGCTCGCAAGCATCCGAGGAGCTGGTGCGTGCCGGAGCAGACTTGCTGGAAGAGGTCCCCACCGAGGTATCGTACGCGGATTTTTCTGCTTGCGACGCTTTTAACGTCAAAGACCGCCTCTATACCATTGATCTCCCCGTGCTGATCCTCTGCGGGGAGCAGGACGTGATGACCCCGCCGAAATACAGCCGTTTTTTAGCGGAAAATATTCCCGGGGCACGGCTGGAGCTTTTTCCCGAAAGCGGGCACATGCTGATGCAAGAACAGGGAGACCTGGTCAACCAGAGCCTGAAAAAGTTCCTGCAAGAAATCCAAGCCCGTTAAACCAGTAGCAACGAAAATACTCTCCATGAAAAGGAACGAGGACCAAAATCATGACAGCAGACACGGTAGCCATAGTTCCCGCGTACAATGAAGCACCCCGGATAGCCCGGGTCTTGCAGGTAATTCTTTCCAGCCCGCGGGTGACACATATCGTAGTAGTGGATGACGGCTCAACCGATCAAACGGGGGAAGTGACGAAGGGGTTCCCCGTGTCCTTGCTGCAGTGGGAACAAAACAAGGGTAAGGGCGCTGCCCTGCAGGCGGGACTGGACCATGTTCGTGACGCCAGGCGCTATCTCTTCCTGGATGCTGACCTGGTCAACCTGCGCCACGAACACATGGAAGCCCTGCTGGCCCCCCTGGAGGATCCTGCTGTCGCCATGGCCATCGGCGTTTTTCGCGCCGGCAGCAAGGGCCACGTCAACCTGGCCCAGCGGTATTTTTCCATTTTGAACGGGCAAAGGGCATTAAGCCGGGAGTTCGTCGAAATGTTGCCAGACCTGAGCTGGTCTCGTTTCGGGGTTGAAATTCTTTTAACCCGGTTTGCCCGGCTGGCCCAGCAGAAAGTGGTTTACCCGGAACTAGAGGGAATTACTCATGTCACCAAAGAGGAAAAGCTGGGGATCGCGCGGGGGTTCAGTTACCGGCTGCAGATGTACCGGGAATGCCTGTACTCCTTGTTCTTCCATAAAAAAATGATCAGGGTCCATCCGGGGAAGATCCCCGAAGATTTTTTGCAGACGCTTTAAAGCCGAAAAAAGTCTCTTCATCATAGATGTTGATGCCGTAAGCCCGGAGCAGGGCGGCGGTGACGCCGGAACCCGGTCGTTTAATCCCGTTAAAGGAACCGTCATAGATGCTGTAGCAGCCGCAAGATGGACTGCCGTTTTTTAAGAACGCCCCTTTTACTTCATAGAGCAGGGCCAGGTAAAGCGTTTCCCGGGCACCCTTTAAGAAAGACCGCGTCACATTTTCGCCTTGCGAGTTAATCACGACGGCCTTGCCTGCCAGGACATCTTCTCCCCGGCCTCCCTGGATTTCTGCAGGGTGACGCGGTGTGGGCAGGCCTCCCAGCTGTTCCGGGCAAACGGGGATCAGTTTTTCCAGGGGAATGACAGGCGCGTCATGAGGGAAGCGGCTTTCACCATCGAAGCGTGTTTTTAAGCCCAGCAAGCAAGCGCTAACCAGGTACATGTCTGCAACCCCCGCAGGATGATTTACTAATTTCATTTTACCCCTTTCCAGCTGAGAACGCAATGCAGCGATTATTTATTTGTAAGGAGGAACGCATGATGGACAAGAAAGAAGGACCAGGAAAAAGGGAAAAATTTAACCTGGGTGTAACCCTGGAAAAAGGGATACGGGATCTTTCCGGGCTGGAACCCCGGGATGTCTGCCTGAACAGCAGCGTTCTTTTTAACCGGGAAAAAGAAAGTTACGTCGTCCCCTACTTGAACCGCAAATACCTGGTAAACCACAAAACGGGGACTGCAATAAACCTGGAAGACGATCAAAAAGCCCCGCTTCACCTGCAGATCATGATCTTGCATTACCTGGTAACGGCTGACGGCAGCCCCTTAACCGGGGAGTGGATCACCTTCAAAGAGCTACCGGGAGGCCAGATCTACGTGGAACCCTACCAGGGCCGGGCGATCAAGCCTTTGCTCAAACATTTTGGAAACAATCCTGAACAATTCCGGGAGATGGCCCTGGGGTTAAGCGGCCAGGTGGAATCTTTCGGCGATGTCAGCGTTGTCCTGCGCCCTTTTCCCAAGGTTCTTGTGGGCTTTGTCTTCTGGAAAGGGGATGAAGAATTTCCGCCTTCGGCCAATATTATTTACGATGCCGCGGCGCCCCATTACCTGCCGACCGAAGATTATGCCCTGCTGCCGGGATTGATAATCTGGGAGCTGGCTGCCCAAAAACCCCGGTAGCCGCCCGGTTCCATGAAAGAATTTTACACCCTCAAGGACTTTTTCTTAGAGCATAAACAGCGTTATTACTGGGGGATTGCCTGGCTGCTGGTAACGGATTCTTTGCAGTTGGTCACGCCTCGCCTGCTGGGGCTGTTTACCGATTCCCTGTTGGCCCCCCAGCCCGACATCGTTTTACTGCGTACCTATATAGCGGTGATCCTGGCCGTGGCTTTGGGCATCGCTTCTGGTCGCTACCTCTGGAGGATTTACGTCATTGGCGCCTCCCGCCTGCTGGAAAAATACCTGCGCGACAAACTCTTTCTCCACCTGCAGCACCTCTCTCCCCGGTTCTTCCTGCAGCACCGCACAGGAGAGTTAATGGCTCACCTGACCAACGATATCACCGCGGTGCGTACATCCCTGGGCCTGAGCATCGTTTTGATCATCGATGCCATTTACCTGACCGTGGTGGCTTTCCTTTTCATGCTTTTCACCGTGGATATCCGGCTAACCCTGCTGGCCCTCATCCCCATGCCTTTTCTGGCCCTGGCCTCCCAGCGGCTGGGGCTTAGAGTATATACCCACTTCTTAAGTGTGCAAGAAAAATTTGGACAGCTGACCACGGTGGCCCAGGAAAACATTTCCGCCATGCGCGTGGTCCACTCCTATGCCCTGGAGAAGGTAGAAAAAAAGCGCTTCCAGGATTCATCCAGGGATTACATGGAGCGAAACTTTTCCCTCTACAGGTACTGGGGGCTGTATGATCCACTCATTTATATCTGCGGCATCTTGAGTTTTGTGATCGTGATCATTTACGGGGGCCGGCTGGTCATCCAGGGCGATATTTCCACGGGCGATTTCGTCGCTTTTAACGGTTACCTGGGCCTGCTCACCTGGCCCATGCTGGCCCTGGGATGGGTGGTGAACATTACCCAGCGCGGCCGGGCTTCCATGCAGCGCATCAACCGCCTCTTGCAAACCCGTTCTGAAATCCAGGATTTCCGGGAACGGGATGAGGCTCCACAAACGCCCCGCTTTACCGGTAGTCCCGTGGACGGAGAGATCTGCTTCCAGCAGGTCACTTTTCGTTACCGGGAAGAGCAAAAACCTGTCCTGGACCGGGTGACTTTATCCCTTCCTCACCGCTCCATGACCGCCATTGCCGGGCGAACAGGCAGTGGAAAAACTACGCTGTTGGCCTTGCTGCTGCGTTTTTTCGACCCGGAAGAAGGGGATATATATATCGGCGCGAACAACCTGCAAAACATTCCCCCCAGCCACTGGAGACGGCAGGTTGGATACGTCCCCCAGGATAACTTCATTTTCTCCACCACCATCGCAGAGAATATTGCTTTTGCCAAGCCCAACGCCACCCTGGAGGAGATTCGCCGGGCCGCCTCCCTGGCCGCGCTGGAAGAAGAAATCGCGCAATTTCCGCTGGGTTATGACACGACCGTGGGAGAACGGGGCGTTACCCTTTCGGGCGGGCAGCAGCAGCGACTATCCCTGGCCCGGGCTCTCCTGGCCGAGCCCGCGTACCTCATCCTGGACGACGCCCTTTCGTCGGTAGACATTTCCACGGAAAAAAGAATCCTGGACGGCCTGTTACAGGCAACGCGACGATCCACCTTGATCGTGGTTTCTCACCGCTTAAGTGTATTCGAAGCGGCCCACAAGATTGTTGTTTTGGAGGAAGGAAAGGTGCAGGAGGAAGGAACGCACCGGGCATTATTCCGTAAAAAAGGCCTCTATTACCGCCTGTGCGAAGATCAGTACTGGGACGAAATGATGCGTAAAAAGGAGGATTTTTAATGCATCACCTCGGGCACTTTCATGAAGAACAGGAAGTCCGCTATGACCCCAGGCTCTTCATGCGCATGCTGGGCTATACCCGGCCTTACGTGCCTTCACTGCTGGGTGCACTGGCGATTGTTTTGCTGGTCACCGCCGTGCAGCTGGCTCAGCCGTACGTCTTAAAAATCGCCATCGACGATTACATCCTGGGACCCGGCTCCGCACAGGGGCTCCAAACCCTGGGCCTCTTCTTTTTGTTGTTCTACTGCATGGCCATGGTTTTGCATTACCTGCAGTTTAACCTGCTCATGGGCACGGGGCAGCGCATCATCAACGATATCCGGAATGACGTTTTTGCCCACATGCAGACCCTTTCTATCCCTTTCTTTGACCGCAACCCGGTAGGGCGGCTGGTCACCCGGGTAACCAACGACGCAGAAACACTGAACGAGATGTATACCAGCTTTTTGATCAATCTCTTCAAAGACCTTTTCATGTTAGTCGGCATCGTAATGATCATGCTGCGCATGCATGTTACCCTAGCCCTGCTGACCTTTACCATCATTCCGCTGGTTCTCCTGGCGGTAGCCATCTACCGCAAAAAAGCCCGCCAGGCTTACCGTGAATTAAGGCGCCAGCTGGCCCGCATCAACGCGGTTGCAGCGGAAAATATCGCGGGCATCCGGGTTATCCAGGCTTTTTTGCAGGAAAAACGCCGGGGCGAAGTTTTTATGGGGATCAACCAGGACCACTACAGGGCCAGCTTGAGGGAATTGCAGGTTTTTGCCGTCTTCCGGCCAGCGATGGACCTGTTTCGTTCCCTGGCCCTGGCTATGCTCCTCTGGTTCGGGATGGGGCCGGTGATCCAGGGGGCCATTCCGTTCGGGGTGCTCTTCGCCTTCATTACCTACGTGGATCATTTTTTTCGGCCGTTGAATGATCTCAGCGACAAATATAATATCCTGCAGGCGGCCATGGCTTCCGCAGAACGGATCTTTGAGCTCCTGGACGAGAAAGCGGAGATCGCCAGCCCCTCGGAACCTGTACGCCTTGCCCGGGTCCAGGGCAGGGTTTCTTTCGACCACGTCTGGTTTGCCTATCGAGATGAAGAGTGGGTCTTACGAGAGGTAAACTTTTCCGTGCAGCCGGGTGAGACGGTCGCGGTAATCGGTCCCACCGGGGCGGGGAAAAGTTCGTTGATTAACTTGATCAATCGTTTTTACGATGTGCAAAGGGGCGCCGTTTCGATAGATGGGCACAATGTGAAAAGTTTTGATTTGGAGGACCTGCGCCACCGGGTGGGCGTGGTTCAGCAGGATGTTTTTCTTTTCAGCGGGACCATCCGGGAAAATATCACCCTTAACCGCCTCACCCTCTCCAACCAGGAACTGGAAACGATCGCCCGCCAGGCCAATGCCTTCGATTTTATCTCCAGGCTTCCCCGGCAGTGGGAAACGCCGGTTGGAGAACGGGGGGCTTCCCTCTCCACGGGGCAGCGCCAACTGTTGGCTTTTGCCCGCATCCTGGCGTTCCAGCCCTCCATCTTTATCCTGGACGAAGCAACGGCCCATATCGACACCTACACGGAAAAATTGCTCCAGGAATCCCTGCAGCAGACCATCCGGGGACGCACTTCGTTTATCATCGCCCACCGCCTCTCTACCTTGCGGCAAGCCCACCGCATTTTCTTCATCAAGGACGGCCGGCTCACGGAAATCGAGAGCTTTCACCAGCTGGCCGAAGATCTGCAGGATTATTTCGGTCCCGGCCTGCAAGCCAAAAAAAATTAATGCCGTTTTACAGGATCATTAGCCTGCAAAAACGGCTTTTTCTGCGGCCGGGAACCCGGTACGTTCACTTTGAGGCTTCTTCCCGAAAGGTCAGGTTTAGCAAGTACACCCCGGCTTCTCGTTCTTTCTGTATCTCAAACCCCATGCGCTCGAAAAGCTGGAAAATAGCCTGGTTACCGTGCAGCGTTTCCCCGGTGAAGCCATGTAAGCCCTGCCTTTTGGCCAGGAACGTGAGGTACGATAAAAGTTCGAAGCCCACACCCTGGTCCTGGTAATCATCCCGCACCACCAGGGCGATTTCCGCCGTCAACTGGCCCGGATTGGTGGCATACTGGCCGATTCCCACAATAAACTCAGTGCTTTCCTGCTGCACCACGGCCAGGATCACCATTTCCTCCTGGTAATCCACGGCCATGAAGCTCTTTTGCACCATCTCATGGGACATTTGCCTGCGCAGGGAGATAAACCGCCGGTAGATGCTTTTGTCCGAGAGGGCATAGAATAAGTCCTTGATCAAAGGCTCATCACTAAGTTTCACCGGCCGCATTAAGATAGGCAGACCTTTCTTGGTGGTCCTGTAATTCTCCAGCTCTTCCGGGTATTCCCCTTTGCGCCCCGGCACGAACACCTGGTCCTTGTAAATGAGGTTGAGTTTTTTGGCTTCCTCGATCAGCCAGGCCCGAAAGCGGGGGTGGGCAATCGCGATCAGAGACATGGCGCGCTCCCGGATGTTCTTCCCGTGCAGGTAAGCAATGCCGTATTCCGTGACCACATAGTGAACATCGCCCCGGGTCAAAGTTACCCCCGTGCCTTCCCTTAAAGAGGGAACGATCCGGGAAATCTCTCCCTCTTCTGTGGTCGACTGCAGGGTGAGGATGGTTTTTCCGCCCGCTGCCATTACGGCACCCCGCATAAAATCCGCCTGTCCGCCCACACCCCCATAAAAAAATGATCCCAATGACTCCGCAGTGGACTGTCCGGTTAAGTCTATCTCCAGGGCGCTGTTGATCGCCACCATGTTCTGCTGGCGGGCAATGTTCAAAGGGTTATTGGTATAATCAATGGGGCGAAACTCGAAGACGGGGTTGTCGTGGATATACTGGTAGGTATCCGTTTTCCCCAGGCAAAAAGCGGCCACGGCCTTCCCCCGGTTAACGGTTTTTTTCGTGTTGTTGATCACGCCCGCCTGGATCAGTTCGATAATCCCGTCGCTGAGCAGTTCTGTATGCAGCCCCAGGTTTTTTTTCTCAAAGAGGTTGCCCAGGACCGCATTGGGCAGCCTGCCGTAGCCCACCTGGAGGGTATCCCCGTCCTGGATAATCCGGGCCACGTACTTGCCGATCCGTTGGGCCATATCTCCCGGCATTACCTGTTCAAATTCCAGCAGCGATTCTTCAAAAGGCACGATATAATTGATAGTGCTTGCATGTAAAAAGGTTTCCCCGTGTACCCGGGGCATGTTGGAGTTCACCTTGGCGATCACCACCGAAGCACTTTCTACCGCTGCTTTCACGATATCTACACTGATCCCCAGGCTCAGATACCCGTGATCATCGGGCAAAGAGGTCTGGATGAGGGCTACATCGACGGGCACGTGTTTCCGGCGAAACAGGTCAGGCACTTCCGAGAGAAAAATCGGTGTATAATCCGCCATCCCCTGGTTTACCGCATCCCGGGCATGGTCGCTGATATAGAAGGAATTAAACCGGAAGTTGTTCTGCAGCCTTTCATCGGCGTAAGGAGCCACCCCCAGGGTCCAGACCTGCAATATTTGCGCGTCAAAAAAAGCCTTGGGGTTGGATTTCACATACTCCACCAGGGAGTTCACCAGGTGTTGGGGTTCCCCACAGGCCGTGCCGATAAAAATCCGATCCCCGGGACGGATGGCTTCAAAAGCGCGTTCTACCGCAAGAAATTTCTCCGGGTGGGCCTGTTTCAGCTGTTCCAGGTTGGTCAATCTCTTTTTTCTCTTTTTCCGGTACATCACCTGCACACCTCTTTTCTAAGTACTCCCAATGTGCTTCTCCCAGAGAGGAAGTCCCGTTTCTTGATCAAACCCCCGCTGGAGCTGGAGGCCGAGGAGTTCCTGCAAGTAAAATTCTCCCGCAAAAACAACGGTTCCCCGGACCAGGTGCCCGCCGTAGAGGTGACCCCGGCTGTCCCCCAGGGTAATGTGCAGGTGAGCAGCCGGACGACCCTGGCGTATGCTAACATTCCCCACGCAGCTCACAATCTCCAGCTCCTGGTTAAACTCCAGGTGATCATACTGCTTCTTTTTTTGATCATAAAAACCGATTACCGCTTTTTTCACCGCGCCGATAACGTTTACCCACCCGGCATCAACCCCTTTCGCTGCCGCAAATGCTTCCAGGGATTCCAGGAGATCTCCCTGAAAGGGCAGGCGTCCAACCCAACGACGTCCCGGTTTTGCCTCTTGCGCCCACATCATTACGACCTCCTTATTCTCGCGCATCGAATCTTCTAGATCTACAGGCTGAGCGTTAAAAGCATGCCTGCCTTTTACCCCCGGGTGTGCTCACAGAACTCAAAAAGTCCCCGCGTCAAAAGGCCGGAAGCAGCAGTCAAATCGTCCCTGGTGGGAGTCAGCGAGCCAGGACTTCACTCTTTTTTTTCTTCCCTCTGCCGGTTTACCCCCCGGTAGATCAAGAGCACGATAAAGATCACCAGGGCCACATAAAGCAGCGGAGACATGATCAGGAAAGCCGGGGCAAAAATAAACATGATGGAGAGAAGACCCAAACCCAAAAAGCCCAGGATATAATAACGAATATTTCCCAGGCGGGGCCAAAAAATAAACAAGAGAATAATCAGTCCTGTAATAATTAAGTCCAAGCGAATCACCTGCTCCATCAAGATATCCCCGGGGCTTGCCGAGACCGCTTAAAGGCCGACTTCGCAGCAGGGAAGGACCCCTCCTGGCGCTAACCAAAAAGCGGCGGCCCAGGATCCGGGATTTGATCCTGCAGTACATCATGACGCGGATTCAGTCTGGACTGCCGGCCCCACAACCGCGCCTGTAAAGACTTCCGCGCTTTTCAAAATCCTGGGGATCCTTCCTGTTAAAAAACACGAGGTCGCCACTGCTGCTGCGTCTTGTTCACTGTGCCGGTGCTGTCTTACCATTATCCCATTATCCTAAAAACCTGTCAACGAAACCCTTTCCGGTGGGCCAGGGTTGACAAA
>PWWY01000143.1 GCA_003561325.1 Syntrophomonadaceae bacterium
CGAGGTCTTACTGCAGGCAAGAGGAGGAACCTAAATGCCACGGTTTGTCAAGTTCATCGTTGTTCTGATCGCTGTCGTGATCCTGGGAACGTACATCCGCCCGGGTTACTTTCTCGTGAAACCCGGTTCTACGGAAGGCCTGGGTCGTATGATTGAGTTGGAAGGTGCACCGCGACAGGAAGAAGGGGAATTTTTAATGGTTACGGTTACCCAGCAGCAAGGCAACTTGTGGGGCATGTTCTACGGGGTATTCCACCCCTTCATTGATGTTCGACCCATATCCGGCAGCATCCCTACCGGCATGGACCGGGAGGAGTACAACGAACTGATGAAGAGCTGGATGCAGGACAGCCAGAACCTGGCCCGGGTTATTGCCCTGCGCAAAGCAGGCTATGAAGTGCCGATTGCCAGTGATGGCGTGGAAGTTGTGGAACTGATACCGGACAGCCCGGCGCAGGGCATCCTTTCCCCGGGGGATATCATCAAGGGCCTGGATGGCGAAGAAGTTCACCTTGCTGAAGAAGTGGTCAGGCAAATTCAAAACAAGCGAGTGGGTGAATCCGTAACGTTAAGCATCATCCGGGAGGGAGAACAACTGGACGCGGAGGTTATCACGGCGACGAACCCTGAACAGCCCGACCTGGCAGCCTTGAGGGTTTATGTCAAAACCCTGAATTGGCGCCCCCTGCTGCCGCTCAGCATCAGCATTGAAACCGGGCCCGTTGTCGGGCCTTCAGCCGGGGTCATGTTCGTTCTCGAAATACTGGACCGCCTCGTTCCGGAAAACCTGACGCGTGGTTATCTTATTGCGGGAACCGGGATGATCAGCCTGGATGGCGAAATTGGAAGCATTGGAGGGGTAAAGCAGAAAGTTATAGCGGCTGAGCAAGCCGGGGCAGATTACTTCCTGGTCCCGAGAGACAACTACCGGGAAGCCCTGCAAGCCACCAGTAGCATGGAAATAATCGAGGTTGAGAGCCTGGATGAAGCGCTGGCCTTCTTAAGCACACTTTCACGCCGGGAGAGCGCAGAAAATAAGACATCGGACCTCTATCCCGGGTTCCGGTTTATTCCTGCATACTAACTGCGGGATCACTCTTTACCACGGGATGGCGAAAATCTTCCCCGCCGGCTCGCTGGTCGGGGTTTGGATACCCCAAAACATAGAGATCCGTTGCCAAGATATCGTAGTGCATCATTTGTTTCGCCCCGGGGGAAATCAAGGGGTCCTTGATAAAGGGTGCCGGACGGGTCACAAGGGGTAGAAAGGCGTGGGTTTTGATGCGATGCAGCAGTTCCTTCCCCCGACTGGAGAAACCGAGTATCCGCAAATAATGAGGTCCTGCCTCGTTAAAATAGGACAAGGTCTCCTTGTTCAGGGAAAGAAGCAGGTAGATTAAAATCCGTTGCAGTCGGGTCCGGGTGTAACGCCTGGTTTTTAATTCTTTGATCAGGGTGTGAAGATCCGGAGAAGAAGCGGCTTTTTTCAGGCGTGATTCCATTCCCTCAATGACCTCTGGAAGAGTCGCAAGTTTTTCCGGGCTGCTGCGGCGCAACAAAGACAGAATTACGTCGGCGTATTTTTCCTCGTGAACAGGGCCTTTCCCGGCAGCGATCTCCTTATACAAGATCTCTCTTGACGCCCCGGGAACGGTCTTATTCACTAACCCGAGCTCCTTTTTAAACAGGGCACGACGAATTCCGGTTGCGCTGGCGATATCCCCGGATGCTTGCAGGTCATGAAACCCTGCGCCGCGGCGCTTAATGGTGAGAGGGACCATTTCCGGCGAAATTTTCTTGACGGCTTTTAAGTATTCGATGGCCAAAATGTTATTCGGGGTGAAGAAGTTTTCCAGTACTTCCGCGGAAAAAGGCAGACCCTTGCCTGTCCTGGATACGGTGCTTAACGCGCGGTGCAGCGCAGCAGGATAGGATAAACCTTTTTTCAATGAGAGCTGCAGTTCTTTTTTGAAGAGTGGAGGTTCAGCTTCCATGTAACTGGCGATCGTTTGCAGGGGCTCCAGTTGGCCGGCTTCGCTGCCGAAGCAAAGGTAGTTCACAATGCCTGTTGCCTCCAGGGTCTTCACGGCGCCGCGGGCAAATCCTTCCGCGCTTTGGACGGCATAAACCACGGGAAGCTCAAAAATGATATCGATCCCGGACTGCAGCGCTGCCTCTGCCCTGGCCCACTTGTTGATCAAGGCAGGTTCTCCTCTTTGTGTCCAGTTACCACTCATCACGCCAATGAGATGAGCGCCTGGAACTTCTTCCCGGGCTTTTGTCAGGTGGTAAAGGTGGCCGTTATGAAAGGGATTATATTCGACCACTACACCGATAACGTCGACCATGCGCTTACCTCCTCGGGGCAGAAAGCAGCAAGATGAGAGCACACCCGGAAAGCTTGCGGGCATCATTAACTCATTAGTTCTCCTCCAGCTGGATTTTCCCTTTTATTTTCGGGCTTATTTTGACAGGAAGAGCGAATTATGTTAAACTCTGGGTAGAAAGAAAAGCGGCTATTAAAGACAATGAGTAAACCGGGCAGTCGCGGGAGTGTTCTGCACTTTCGAGGA
>PWWY01000135.1 GCA_003561325.1 Syntrophomonadaceae bacterium
GCGGTACCACCCTTTTTGCCCCTGCCAGGGCCGCTTCAGGTCAGGATCACGATTCCAGAAACGATAACGGATTTACCCGTCCTTCCCTAGTTAAGCCGCGTGCCGCAGAACACAACAGGTGGGGCTCCATGAGTCCACCGCTAAAACATCCTGGCGAAAAAAGAGGCGGGCTTTTTCGAGAAGTCACTCCGGGGCGACAAAGCGAACAGGCTCCCACCGGCTTGCAGCGTCCGCCGGCTCTCTGGAGAGAAACCTGCTTTCTTCTTATTCCCCTTCACAGCTTTGCAGATTATTTCAGAAAAATTAATTTTTATTATATAAGCAGAACAAATAGTTGTCAATACGATTCTTACGGCATTTTTCAGGCACTGGGGTATACGGCCTCAGCCTGTTCTTCTTCCTGGTGAAGCAGGCTGCTGTCCACCGTAAACAAGCTCTCCATCTTGAGATGCTGCCCTTTGGAAGAGCAGACGCTATTCTTGCCGGGGCTCACAGGACTTTGTGCCGATAAAGGTGCAAGATCTCCCCTGCGGCGCTTGAAAAACGGCAGGGCCACCTGGGGAAAAAGAATATAGGATAAAAGATCCTCTTCGTTTTCCATGAAGAATCGTATTTCTTCCCGGGCTTTTTCCAGCTCGGGCTCCAGGAGATCCGCCGGGCGTCCCTGGAAGGGTTGTTCACCCTTGAGCACTTTTTTCTGCAGATCCGGGTCTACTTCCCCCGGTGGTTTCCCGTAAAGACCTTTGAGGTAGTTTTTAACTTCCTTCAGAATAACCTTGTAACGTTCCCCGGTAATGACGTTCATGACGGCCTGCGTCCCCACAATTTGACTGGAAGGGGTAACCAGGGGTGGATATCCCAATTCTTCCCGGACCCTGGGAACTTCTTTGAGTACATCGGCCAATAAGTGAGAAGCATTTTGGCTCTCCAGCTGCGAAGCCAGGTTAGAGAGCATCCCGCCGGGGATCTGGTAGGTCAGCACGGAGGTGTCTACCCCGATAACCACATCCAGGGGAATATCGTACTTGCCGCGAATTTTTTTAAAATACTCCCCAATGTGGGCAATCCGGCTTAAGTCCAGGCCGGTATCGTATTCCGTCCCCCTGAGGGCCGCCACGAGGCTGTCGGTGGCTGGCTGGGAAGAGCCCAGGGAAAGGGCTGAAATGGCTGTGTCCACCACGTCACACCCGGCTTCAATGCCTTTCAGGTATGACATGGCGGCCATGCCGCTGGTGAAATGGGAGTGCAGCTGCAAGGGAACCTGCACATTTTCTTTTAATTTTTTAATCAACTCGTACGCATCGTACGGGGTAATGAGCCCCGCCATATCTTTAATGCAGATGGAATCCGCACCTTGGTCCTCCAGTTTGCAAGCCAGCTCCACAAAGTGGTCAATGCTGTGCAGCGGGCTGGTGGTATAGCAGATGGCCAGCTGGACATGGGCCCCGGCTTCCTTGGAAGAGGCGATGGCTTGTTCCATGTTGCGCGTATCATTTAAAGCATCGAAGATGCGAATAATGTCGATGCCGTTTTTTACCGCCAGCTTCACAAAGGCATCTACCACGTCATCCGGGTAGTGATGGTAGCCCACGAGGTTTTGTCCACGCAAAAGCATTTGCAGCTTGGATGCCTTGGCCTTTTCCCTTAAGGTCGAAAGGCGCTTCCAGGGATCCTCATCCAGGTATCTCATGCAAGAATCAAAGGTGGCTCCCCCCCAAACTTCCAGGGAATGGTATCCAACCTGGTCGATCTCCGCGATAATGGGCAGCATATCATCGATGTGCAAACGCGTTGCCATCAGCGACTGGTGGGCATCTCTTAGCGTTGTATCGGTAATGCCCACTTTCTTATTTTTTTGCAAGTGATATCCTCCTTTCCCAGGTTAATCTATAAACAGGGGCTGCATCAAAAAAGATAGACAATAAGAATTTGACATAACGGAAGCAAATTCCTGCTCGGGGAAAAAGAAAATCTGCGCGTTTAAGGAGATGACTCCGGCACCTTCCCTCATCGCCGCGCAAAGGTGGCTGCTGCTTCGCCGGCCGCACGGCCCAGGAAAAGGGTTTCACTTAAAGGCATGCCTTCCAGCAGGGCTTCTCCATGGAGCCCGCCGGCAATCTCCCCTGCCGCGTACAGTCCCGGCACACCCCCGCCACGGCGCCGGACTTCTCCCCGGTGTGTAACAGAAAGACCGCCCAAGGTATAATCTACCCCGGCTTTAACAGGCGCCAAGAGATAAGGCGGCTCCAGCTGCAAGCCGGGAGCTTGGTCGAGCCAGCCGCTATCTACGGCCCGGTCCCAGCTGTCAAAGGAGGTAAAAAAGTCTAATCTCGCGGGGACGCTGTCTGAGGGAGCTGCCAAGAAAACCCCGCCGGGCGAAGCGTTTATTATAAATGAAAAGGCTTCCGCCTCGTGTGAAAGGCTTAAGTCCAGGGCCTGTCCCTGGTGGTTAACCAAAAAAAGTCCTTCCCAAGTATTCCGGTCCAGCAGTTCCTGCTGGCCCTGATCAGGTGATCCCAGGACAACCCTCCGGCTTAAAAAACCGAATTGCACCACATCTGCTTGCAGAA
>PWWY01000035.1 GCA_003561325.1 Syntrophomonadaceae bacterium
CCCCGGGTGGCTTTTAAACCCACAAGAGACCCCTTCTATCCTGGCGCGCCCGGCAGGACTCGAACCTGCGGCCTTCTGATTCGAAGTCAGCTACTCTGTCCGGCTGAGCTACGGGCGCATGATCAGCAGGCAAATGCTCATGATGCATACTCATGAGGACAAGATTATTATAGCATAATCCTGGAGATATGCGAAAGGAAAAAAGCAAAAAAATGGCTATTTAACCTTATTAATCCCGGTAATTTAGTCTAAATATCTATAAATGAACTTTCTGGTATATAAATGAACCTTTTTGCACTTTTACAGTTCTGGAATGTTTTGCTATCATCTACATATATCCTTATTCTCATTATCTTCTGATATTTTTTCTCCTGTACAGGCCTGGTATCCCATGGTGACAAATGAGAACAATGCGTATCAAATTTGAGGGGGAAATGCCGTGAAAAAAAGTGCGTGGAAAAAGATCGTGTTAGCTGTTGTGTTTGTGCTGCTTGCGGCCATGCTGGCCGCCGGATGTGCAGCGCCTGCCGCACCGGAGCCCGAACCGGCACCGCCGGATGAAAACGGGGAAGAAGGTTTATACCGGGACGGGACCTTTGAAGCTGTTTCCCAGGGGAATGAACGCGGGTATGTGCAGGTCAGTTTAACCCTGGAGAACGATGAAATCGTCGCCGCGGATATTATTGAATTTGACGGCGTGGGCGTGAAAAAAGTGTACGAAGATTACGGGCAGCGCTTTCCCCTGCTGGAAGAAGCGCATCAAACCCTGGAGAACAACATGATTGAAGAAGACACCTGGGATGTCGATGTGGTCAGCGGTGCCACCAGCACCTCGGAAAAACCAGGGAAGCGGCCCGCTTTGCCCTGGAACGGGCCAGCGTAGAAGCAATTGATATGGAGTATTTCGATGGGACCTTTATGGCCATCTCTGACGCCACCGAGCGAGGCTGGGGCATTGCCTGGGTAACCCTGGAAAATGATGAAATCATCGGGATCAAGCTGGAAGGAACAACACCGGCGCAAGAAGACGGGGAAGACGTTTTTGACGCAGTCGGCCGCCAGGTTTTTGCCTTAAAAGGCGAAGAGTATCCCTGGGAACCCTATCAGGAAGCCAAGGAAGTCATCGCGGAAGATATCGTAGCATCTCAAAGCCCTGACGTGGATACCTACACGGAAGCAACGGGAGCTTCGAATCAATGGATGCAGGCAGTGGAGCGGGCGCTGGAAGCGGCAAGGAGCAGTTAATCATTCCCCCGCGGGGAAACGCGCCATGAGATTTATTCAGCAAGAAGTTGAACAAAGTAGGATCGCATCAAAAGGGGGCGGCACAGCAATCGGGTGCCGCCTTCCCATGCTTCCCCCGAAAGCCTCCTACGCTTCTCTTCCGGAAACCAGGGTTTTGGGCGGGTATAAATCATGAAGACCCTTTTGTATCGCTCGTAAAAGGCCCGTAAAGCGGTATCCTTTCTGCTCCCACAGGACTTTACTTACGGTCGCGGCTCACGTTTATCCCGGAAAAACTGCTGCAGCAGGGCGGCGCATTCTTTTTCCAGGACGCCCGAGGTCACCTCCAGCCGGTGGTTCAGGCGCGGATCCCCGGGGATGTCGTACAGGGAACCCGCAGCCCCTCCTTTCGGATCGAACGCACCGAAAACCAACCGGCTGACCCGGGCCAGCACCAGGGCGCCGGCGCACATGGGACAGGGCTCCAGGGTTACGTAGAGGGTTGTATCTGCCAGACGCCACCCGCCCAGGCGCTGACCGGCTTCGCGCAAGACCAGGATTTCCGCGTGAGCGGTGGCATCGCACCAGGCTTCCCGGCGGTTGCGATTCTGAGCCAGGATCTCATGGCCCTGGACCAACAACGCCCCCACAGGCACCTCTCCTTCCTGGAAGGCCTGCTCTGCCTGTAATAATGCCGCTTTCATGTATTTTTGATCCCATGCAGTGCCTGCTTTCACGAACTCCCATCTCTTTTCCGTGCGCTTTTATGCGACCCAGCCGTGTTCTAGCCTCTCCTCTACCTGCAGAGACCTCACAGCAGCACTTTTCTTCCCGCGTAAAGCATGACCGGGAACTTGGCCAGGAAACGGATCTTCCACGTCTATACTACCACAATTACCTGCCCCTTGCACCTCAGCCCGGGGACAGTAAGCCGCAAGAAAGGCAGCCCAACGAGATAGAATCTATGCAAATTTCGTTGCGAAACAATTTCGCCTCATGGCCGCAAGCCTTCGAAGTCCTGCAATCACCAGCATAAGGGTTATTCCTTGAAATTCTATCATTTCTACCCCCTGCCGCATAGTGGGTCCAGTAATATAAATCGCCGTGCCGGATGCGCACAAGAAAACCGGCTTATGCCGACATATAGCTGGAGTACAGGCGAGGGGAGCCGACTGTGGTTTCCGGCTCCCCTAGCTACGGTATGATCGTGGTGCGCCCGGCAGGACTTGAACCTGCGACCTCCTGATTCGTAGTCAGTTACTCTGTCCGGCTGAGCTACGGGCGCATGAGTGGCGGAGAGAGAGGGATTCGAACCCTCGAAGCAGGCTTTGAC
>PWWY01000050.1 GCA_003561325.1 Syntrophomonadaceae bacterium
GCGGGAAGTCCGCTCCAGCCAATCCACAGGGGTGGCCGGGAGCCGGTGGATACGGAACTCAGACCCGTGGCAAGGCCCCCGACACTGGGGGTAAAGGAGAGCTCGCCGTCGGGTTCGTGGTCTACACTAACTGCGAGGCGATTGGATACGAAGACGACTTGTTTTTCCATAGTGTTCTAAATATTAAATCTTTTTGTTCTCCGTGGCTACCACAAATGGTGGACTAAGGGAGCGATTTGTTCCTTATACAACGTTTGAATTGCCCTATGGGTCTCTTCCGATAAGGGTGGACACTGGGCGGCGGCCACATTGGAGAGCACCTGTTCCACTCGGGAGGCGCCGGGAATAACGGTGCTCACCGCCGGGTGATCCAGGATCCATCGCAGGGCCAACTCAACTAAGGACATTCCCGGGGGCAGAATCTCCCGCAGCGCGTCTACGGCGGTTAAGGCGGTGTCATAGGGGACGCCGCTGAACGTCTCACCCTTGTCAAAGCGTGCTCCGTCGCGGTTAAAGTTGCGGTGATCTTCATCGCGAAACTGGGTGTCTTTGCCAAAGCGTCCGGTTAAGAGACCGCTGGCCAAAGGAACCCGGACAATTACCCCTACCCGTCGCTTTACCGCTTCAATGAAGAACCGTTCTGCGGGGCGATGACGAAATATGTTGTAGATGATCTGCACCGATGTTACGTTGGGGTACTCGATCGCTTTGCACGCTTCCTCGGCCTTCTCTACGGAGACACCAAGGTGCTGAATCTTCCCCTCCTCTCGTAACCGCTCAAAGAGTTCAAAGATCTCCGGCCGGTAGTATACCGCTGTTGGGGGACAGTGCAGTTGAATGAGATCCAGGGTATCAAGACCACTGTTCTTCAGGCTCGCTTCCACAAAACCGCGCAGGGCGGTGGGGGTGTACTGCTCATTGGTGTGGGGAGACAGTTGCCGACCGCACTTGGTGGCTACCCGTATTGGTACGTCCTGCCGCGCCCGGACCACCCGGCCAACGGCGGCTTCGCTTTTGCCCTGGTCATAGACATCGGCGGTGTCAATAAAGTTGATTCCCGCATCAATGGCGGTGTTGATGATGCGCTCCGCGCCGGCGTCATCAAAGGGTGTACCCCAGCCGCCCCCGACCTGCCACGTCCCCAGGGCGATTTCAGATACGGAGAATCCCGCCTTACCTAATACTCGTGTGTTCATTCCTGTATCATACGCCATGTTGGCGCATGATTTCCAACACCTCCGCCACCTCCTCATCCAGGGTGCGCCCGGCGTCGGTCCGGACAACATAGTCCGCGGCGTCGCGATAGCGGGAGGCGTAGGTGCGCCACATCCGGCGTACATCTTCTGCCAAGTCGGTGCCTGGGTTCACCCGCGGCCGGTCAGCGTGGCGCACCCGCTCAATGAGGGTCTCCTCCGACGCTTCCAGGAGTATGACAATGCCCGTTCCCTGCAGGGCATCGCGATTCCACTGGTAGCGGATCGTGCCACCGCCCAAACCGACGATCGTGTTCTTCCGTGTAGCAAAATAACGGCAAATCTCGTACTCCAGCTCCCGGAAGGGAACCCATCCCTCTTCCGCTACGAGGCGGTGAAAGGAGTACCCCAGGCGGCGGTCCATCTCCTGGTCAAGATCCAGCCAGTCCTTACCGGTGCGGCGGCACACTTCTGTGCCCAACGTTGTCTTACCCGAGCCTATCATCCCGGAGAGATAGAGATTCATCCTGATGCTCCGTAGTGTGTTGTTATCCAGTGACGCCACTGGGTGTAGTGGTCGGTGTAATGCGGATCCGGGGTGACGGCAACGGGGGTTACCGCGACGGCGGCGGCGCAGGAGAGTTCCTCCAGCCGCTGAGCCGGATTGGGGTGTATGCCTGCAATCCCGTACATCGCCGCGCCACAGAGGGAGAGCTCCCCGTCGGTGCGCTGGTAGAGGGGATATGGGAGGATTGCGCCGCGGAGGTTGGTAAGATCTACCGCGGTATTGCCACCGCCGGTAATGATCATGGTACCCGTGGGGTTCAGCTCCTCAATGAGTAAGCGCAGGCGGTACGCCTGGCTCTCGAGGAGCGCGCGGAGCACGTGACCCCGGTGGTGTCGCAGTTGAAGGCCCGCGATCACCCCGGTGAGGGATGGGTTGTTCCACGGCGCGCGCTCACCGCTGAACCCCGGTGCTACCCGCACGCCCGCTGCACCCGGCGGCACATCCTGCCACCGGGGTTGTCCAGGCGCGTCGTGGGGTTTCAACAGCTCCTCAAGCCAGCGGCGCACTCCGCCGGAATCGCTGGTGGACGCGCCCCACACCTCGCCAATGCCGGTGGCGGTGGCGTTCCGGGATATTGCCCCCCTCCCGGGACCGGGAGAGTTGGGGGTGGGCACCGCGGGCTTCCACGTCATGACCACATCGGTGGTGCCGCAGAGCATCACCGTAGCGTTGGGGTTGAGTATGCCGCCGCCGTACATACCCGCGGTGCCGTCGGTGGAGCCGGTGACAACCGGTAACCCCGGGGGAAGGTGATATCGCGCTGCGGCAGAATCGGTTACCCGTCCCCCCAC
>PWWY01000189.1 GCA_003561325.1 Syntrophomonadaceae bacterium
AGCACATGCAGCGCGCCGTAGCGCCCCCAAAACAGCAGCGTAAAAGCAGCCCCGATTACTGTCAGGCTCCAGACCGCAATCAGTACCGCTATTGCCGGTCGGCTGCCGGCATACAGCATTACCGGGGTATATGTGCCGGCAATCAGCATGTAGATTGTGGTGTGATCCATGATACGCATAATGCGTTTTATGAGCGGACCTTTAACCAGGTGATACATACTGCTGGAAAGGTACAGCAGCAGCATGGTGCAGCCAAAGATGATACCACCTGCCATCATCTGCGTACTGCCGTTCTCCAGAGTACGCAGCACAATAGCAACCAGGGCAAACAGGCTTAAAACAGCCCCCAGCAGATGGGTCAGTCCATTAGCCAGCTCGGTTCGGTCGTCCTCGTACTGATGCAGTGTGATGTGTTCCATAAACCACGATCTCAGGCGCTCTTTACTACTCATAGTCTCATGATAATCGCAGGCTCTATTTGGTCAAGCAAAAAAAACGCCCGGCAGACACTACTGTCGGCCGGGCGGCTGAATAGCGCGGTTATCTGGTATTAATGAGCAAAGAACAAGGCAATTATTGCAAACACATTGATGATCCAGAGAGTTGCAGGCACCTCTGAAATTTTACCGCGGAAAATTTTGATCACAGTGTAGCTCAGAAAACCCCAAACGATACCCTGAGTAATATTATACGTCAGCGGTATCAGCAGCATTGCCAGAAAGGCTGGAACCGATTCCTCGAAGTTGTCCCACTTGATGTGCAGAACCGGATGGGTCATAAATAGACCGACCAGTACCAGTACCGGCGCGGTTGCTACAGCAGGAATAAACCCGACAATCGGTGAAAGAAAAATGAATGGCAAAAACAGCAGACCAGTGACGACAGCAGTTAAACCGGTGCGACCGCCCTCTTCTACCCCGGCTGCCGACTCAATGTAGGTGGTAGCGGAACTGGTGCCAAAAATACCGGAAAGCGTAGTACCAACAGCATCTACCAGTAGTGCTTTACCGACATTCTTGGGCTGCTGGGTTTCTTCGTCCATAAAACCGCCAACCTCGGCAACACCAACAAAGGTGGAAATACTGTCAAACAAGTCGGTGAACAGCAGGGTAAATACCGGCATGATTACACCAAGGCTCAGAGCGCCAACTACATCCATAGCCATAAACACTTCAAAACTTGGCAGGGCGAATACCGCATCGGGAACAAAAACAATGCCTTCAACCCAGCCCAGCAGAGTAGCGATCAATGCGAGTACGGAAACGGTAAGCACACCGTAGATAAGCGCACCCTTGACCTTGTTGATAACCAGGACTGCAGTAAGCAGCAGGCCGATAACAAACAGCCCGGTGGTCACGTTCATACCGCCAAAACCAACCAGAGTTGCTTCATTGGCAACAACAAAACCGGCATTCTGCAGACCGATAAAGGACAGAAACAGACCAATACCGGCAGCAACTGCGTAGCGAAGGCTAGGCGGAATAGCGGCAACAATCATCTCACGAACCTTGAAGATGGAAAGGATAATGAAAACGATACCGGAAATAAATACCGCACCCAGGGCAGTTTGCCATTCCAGTGGTCCGTACAGAACCAGATTGTAGGTAAAGAAGGCGTTTATACCCATACCTGGTGCTAGAGCAAACGGTAAGTTGGTATACAATCCCATAAGAATAGAGACGATAGCTGATACCGCAACGGTTGCCAGCAGAACTCCCTCAAACGGCATGCCGGTCTGACTGAGCATTCCCGGGTTCACAGCAATGATGTAAGCCATGGTCAGAAACGTAGCAATACCTGCGCGAATCTCGGTTTGTACGGTTGTTTTATGTTCCTTGAGCTGGAACAGTTTGTCCAACATACAATCCTCCTTTTTTGTAGCATGTGATTATTAGGTGTAGCATGATTTTTTTCATTCACGCAAGTGATTTTTTTTTTGCATATTAGCAGTGGAATGAGTACTATACACTGCATGGAAATACTCAATGAGTGGTTTACGGTAATCGGTGATTCGCCGCTTATTCGCGGTGTCTTGTTGTCCGCAGCTGTGCTGGCACTGACATGGTTGCTGCATCTGTTGGTATTCTTTGTGCTGAAGCACTATGCCGGCATTCGACCACGCGACACCATGTCGCAGCTTATCGCCAAGGTGCGCCGGCCATCACGACGGCTGTTACTGAGCACTGCCGCATGGCTGCTGATTCCTGCTTTAGGAATACCTGAGGGCGGTGCTGCAGCGGCTTCGCACGGACTACTGCTTATCGTAATTCTGTCTATTACCAATCTCGCTATAAGCGGCATAAGAACCCTGACCGCATTGCTATTGCGGCAGTTTGACACCACACAGCGGGACAATCTGCAGGCTCGCAAGGTAAATACCCAGGTAAAGGTATTCGAACAGATCGGAGTGGCGGCGATCATTATTATCGCGGTTTCCACTGCTCTTATGACCTTTGAAGGGATTCAGCAGATTGGAGCCTCAATCCTTGCTTCGGCCGGTATTGCCGGCCTGGTGATTGGTGTTGCAGCTCAAAAGAGTCTGGGC
>PWWY01000136.1 GCA_003561325.1 Syntrophomonadaceae bacterium
AACTACCAGGAGTTGAGCCTGCGGGCGGCCGGTATCGTGGCCAGCCAGGTGATCCTGAAAGAAGACGCCGTGCTGGGGCTGGCCACCGGATCCACGCCCGAGGGCATGTACCGGGAGCTGGCGCAGCTGCACCGGGACGGAAAAGTGGACTTCAGCCGGGTGACGACCTTTAACCTGGACGAATACCGGGGCCTGGACCCCGGCCATCCCCAGAGCTACCACTATTACATGCACCAGCACTTTTTTGACCACGTCAACGTGCCGCAGGAGAACATCCATCTCCCCCCAGGGCAGGGGGCGGATATGGCGGCCATCTGCCGGGAATACGAGCGCAAGATCGCCGCCGCCGGGGGAATCGACCTGCAGGTGCTGGGAATCGGGGTCAACGGCCATATCGGCTTCAACGAGCCGGACCGGTACTTGCAGACCCAAACTCACCTGGTGGATCTCAGCGCGGAAACCACCGCGGCCAACAGCCGCTTTTTCTCCACCCCGGAGGAGGTGCCCCGCCAGGCCGTCACCATGGGCATGGGCTCGATCATGCAGGCCCGGCGCATCTTGCTCCTGGCCAGCGGGGAGAGCAAAGCCGCCGCCATCCGGGACACCCTGGGCGGCCAGGTCACCACCGCGGTGCCCGCCTCTTTCCTGCAGCTGCACCGCCGGGTGATCCTGCTGCTGGACCGGCAGGCGGCCGCCTTGCTCTAGCCGCTTCGACCCTGGTCCCTACCCTGGCCCCGGCGCGGTGCGCGTTCCTAATCTCCCGGGCCCCGGCCCCGGCGCGGTGCCAACCCCGGCTTAGATCCCGGCGCGGTGTCCAGCCCTGCCCCAAGTGCTCCCCTCACACGATCATCGGAAAGACGTCCCTCTTTTACCCCTTTTCCCCCTAGGAGCAACCTTCAAACTTTTTATTCATATCTAACTTGTATGAAATGTCTGGCGAGTTTTAATATTATGCCATAATTGCAAGATGTTGACATATCCCCTCCCCTTGCGTATAATTGTCTTGGTATGATTATTATTACTCACGGGAAAGGGTGAAGAACCATTTCTGGACATGGTGGAAACGGCTGGGCGAATCCTGGCCCGGCGGGACTGGTTGCATTGGCAATGGCTTGTTTCATTTTTTACGCGTATCTCACGGGGAGGGTGGATCAAAGCGCCTATATCTTGATGGGTATCTGGTTGCTCGGGGGCTTTGTCATCCAGGTTGTTGTCGGGGTATTGGAGCTACTTCAAGGAAACAAAACGGGCGGGAACATCTTTCTATTTTTCTCCGCCTTTTTCATGTTGGTCACGGGATTGGAAATGATCTTCAATTACTTTGCTGCCATGAACGGCTGGGTCACGGACCCCCGCCTCAGCGGTTGGGCCTGGCTTCCCCTGGCGGCTACCTTGCTGTTGTGGACGCCGGCCTATTTCAAGAGCCCGCTGTCCCTGCTGCTCGTCGTCCTTTCGCTGGACATCGCCGTTCCCCTCGTGGCCCTCATGGACCTGCAGGTCGTGACCGCGGCCTGGGCGCCGGTTGTAGCAGGCTATGCCCTGCTGGTTGCGGGGATGCTGGGGCTTTATACCGCGGCGGCCCTGGTGCTCAACAACGCCTACGAACGGATCATGCTGCCCACGGGCACACCGCTGCTTCGTATCAGTATTCCTTCGACGGATGCCACTAGCCCGTATAAGTACTAACGAATCAACAGCTTTCGCCGTCTGTTAGTCCCACTCCTGCCCGCAATGCTCGTGCCAGGATTACAACTACGGGAGAAGAAGGCGTTAAGGGAGAGCAAGAAATCCCTGCGCCTTCTTTTTTTATTTTTCCACCTGGCGCCGGCCGCTTGCTTCAATCTGCTTCATTGTAGACTTTGCCTGGACCCGATCTCCTCAATCGTTGCCTATATTTCCAGAAGTGGGCTGCAGGGGCATAAATTACTCCTTTGGTACCAGATAAAGTAGACAAAAGGAGTAACCATTTGCTTCCTGTGACCATTGCAATTTTCAGTAAAATCCGCTATAATGTTAAAACAATTGCATATCTTATCGAGATGCAGGACAATTTTCCTGACCGATAATGGCAAACCAGTCGAAAGGCTGGGACGCAAAGCGATGGGTCTACAGCTCTTAGGAGCCAGGATCGCCACGCTGCCGAAGACAGGAATTTTTATTTATTCCGCTCTATCCCCGGCCGGGGCCTGGAGCAAAAAGGTGGGATAAAAATGGAAAGAAAAAGGCGTCTTGATGCCCTGAACCAAGAAATCCAGGAACTCAAGGACCAGTTCAAGCAGTTGGCAAACCGGTTTCTCGAAGAAAGCGAAAAGCTCATCTATCCCGGCACACCACCCGATGCCCACTTCTTGGAGGACCTGGCTCGCCAGACCCAATCCTACGTGGACCTGGCGGAAACCCTCAAGGAGCTGGCCCGGGAATGGTCCTGGGAGGGCCCGGCCGGAGAACTGGACTCACTTTCCAGCATGGATGAATACGGGCAAGGTCTGGCCCTGCACCTGGAAGAGATTTACCGGCTGGAAAAACGGGAAAGAGAT
>PWWY01000114.1 GCA_003561325.1 Syntrophomonadaceae bacterium
CATTTATTCGGGTGAACTGTGCCGCCATTCCGAAGGAGTTATTGGAAGCGGAATTATTTGGATACGAGGAAGGTTCCTTTACCGGGGCCAAGAAAAAAGGAAAGCCCGGTAAATTCGAACTTGCCGAAGGGGGCACGATTTTTCTGGACGAAATCGGTGATATGCCTGCAGAGATGCAGGTTAAACTCTTGCGGGTTTTGCAGGAGAAGGAAGTGGACCGGGTCGGCAGCACGGCCGTCCGCAACATCGATGTTCGGGTGATTGCCTCCACCAACAGGGACCTGGAAAAAATGATCTCGCAAGGGACCTTTCGCTACGACCTGTTCTATCGCTTAAATGTTGTGACCTTGCGGCTGCCTCCCTTGCGAGAGATGCGGGAAGACATCCTGGAGCTTACTGCGTATTTCATCAACCAGCTCAATGAGGAACTGGGGACCCGGATTGACCGGGTTGCCCACGAGGTGAAGCAGATATTCCTGGGTTACCACTGGCCCGGCAACGTCCGGGAACTCCGCAATGCCCTGGAACGATCCGCGAACGTGATGGAGGGCACGGTTATTCAAGTCAGGGATCTTCCGTTTTACCTGCAGGAAAACGAACACAACTGGCAGAACAACAGGTCCGGTCCATCGGTGCTCGATGACGAGGTAGGAGTTGCCGAAAAACGGGCGATCCATCATGCCTTGAAACGGGCGAATAACAATAAGAAAATGGCAGCGGGCCTGTTGAATATTCACCGGGCAACCCTCTACCGGAAACTGCAGAAGTATGGCATCGAAGTGTAGCATCAATGCGACGTGTCGCATTGATGCAAATGTGTACATTGAACCCTATTTAATCGGTCGGCAAAACCGCGTGTTGCATTTATGCGACACGCGGTTCTTTTTTGGGGGTTGCCGGCGTCACAAGAAGCGCAGGGGCTTCAGCTGTGCCGCGTCAAACGCTTTGAAGGCATGCAGCGAGCGCTTTTTTGAGTTGGCCTGAAACGCCGGGTGCCGCTGCAAACCTCGTTGCAAATCCCGTGGTTATTGGGGAAAAGAGTAAAACAAAAGAACTTTACCAGGAAAAGGAAGGTCGTTAGAGATTTAAATTTCATACAATTCTGCCATTCTTGGCACAAGATTTGCTATTTAACAGTATCGATGACAAAACCTGAGGTAGTGCCTGGAGCGACAATCTTGCATAGGAGGTGATCTTGCCGCAGAGCGTTTTTTCCGTAGGCTGTTTTTGGTTGCCGTAGATTTATTATTAAAAGGGGGTTCATACCTTGCGTAAAAGAAAATGGTTAATCATGTGTGCGATTTTGACGGTTCTTGTTTTTTCTGTTGTGGCGATCTCCGGCTGTGGCGCGGATGCGCCAGTGGGCAATAACGCAGACGGCGCGTTCGCTGAAACCTTCCACTGGACCATTGCCACCTCCTGGCCCAGTGGCATCATGCTGCAGGACATGCCCCGCATTTGGGCGGAACGGGTGGAGCAAATGAGCGGCGGCAGGTTGATTATCGACGTTGAACCTGCCGGGGCTATCGTCGGTGCCATGGAGATCCTGGATGCCACCCATGCCGGGACCATCGACGGCTTCCACAGCTGGTCCGGGTACTGGATGGGGCAGCACGAGGCGCAAATTTTCTTTGCTTCCATCCCCATGACCATGGAGCCGCTGTCCCACGTGATGTGGATGTGGCATGAAGGATTGGAGTACCAGAACCGCATCTACCAGGAAGAAATGGGCTTGAACGTGGTTGCTTTCCTGGGCGGGAACACCCACCCGGAACTCGGGGCCATGGCAACATATCCCCTGGCCGAGCTGGATGACTGGCGGGGCACCCGCTTCCGCGTTCCCGGCTGGATGGCGGAAATCCTGACGGACATGGGCGTGGCCGTGGTGGCTCTTCCCGGGGCGGAGGTCTATCCTTCCCTGGAGCGCGGGGTGATCGACGCGGCCGAGTTTAGTTCTCCCCTGGTCAATCACCAGCTGGGTTTCCACGAAATCACTGATTACTTCACGGGCCCCGGGTTCCACCAGCCTTCCTGTTTGTTCGAGATTACGATCAACAAGGATGCCTATGAGGCGTTGCCGCCCGACCTGCAGTACATCGTGGAATACGCCGCCCTGGTCACCACCATGGAATCCTGGACCATTGATGTCGTGGAGGGAATCAGAATTTTGGAACTGTGGGAGGAAGATTACGGCTTAACCCCGGTGCGCATGAGCAACGAGGCCCAGTTGGAGTTCAGGAAGCAGGCCTGGGATTTCATTGATGCGCGGGTGCAGGACGACCCCTTGACCAAGGAAATCTGGGACAGCGCACGGAACTTCTTCATCGAGTTTAACGACTATGAAGACTTCATGGTGCCCATCCGCGATCTACCTTAGGAAGATGCATGATCACGGGCAGCAGCGCCTGGTTGCCCGAGGTACGGCATCATGGTATCGGCTGAAGTAAAAGCTGTGTGAGCAGGCCGGAAAGAAAGCGCCGGAGAACCATTTAAAATCCGCTATATCCCGGCGCTTCTTTCCAGG
>PWWY01000234.1 GCA_003561325.1 Syntrophomonadaceae bacterium
CCGCGGCAAGCTGCTGCAGGCCGGGCAGGTACTTGTCATCGTTTAAACCAATGAACCCGGCGCCCCCACCGAAATCGTCAATGGTGCAACCGCCCACCGTGATCAGGGCTGCGCCTCCCTCGGCCCGGGTCCTGTAGTACGCGATCAGCCGTTCATTCACGAAACCATCCGGCGTATAGGCGTGATGCATGGCCGGCATGGCCATGCGGTTTTTCAATTCCAGGCTTCCAACTTGAATGGGTTCCAAAAGCAGCATCGCGATACCCCTCTCCTCTTGAAAATATTGATATCCTAGATGATATACCCACTGCTTAAAACAGGCTTGATCGAACTGGAGCCGCCGGACTTCGCAACAACCACCGTCTTCAGAAGTTTCGGTTATGTGCAGGAATCTGATCGAGCCAGGTATAATAAAATAATGTGACGATGAAGTGTAACCAGGTATCGCTGCCGTTTCCCTGCTTGCCCTCAGCAACCATTGGATTTGCCTGCAGCAAAAGGCGCGCAGGGGTTTCAGCAAAGCCGCCTCAAACTGTTTGAGCGAGCGTAGCGAGGGAGTTTTTGGGGCGGCCTGAAACCCCGACCACCGAAACAAACCTGGTCGCAAATCCCATGGCTGAGGGCAAGCAGGGAAACAAGAGTTTATTCCTGAACAAGCTTGATCGCCAGGTAAATTATTAGGCAAACGAGAGAATAACTGACTGGAGAAACGAGGAAACCACCATGCTCATGAAAATCTTTGCCGCCGTTTTTGCCGTCTACGAGTGCTACAAAATGCTGCATGCAGGCGCGTACATCGCCGTGATAAAAAAGGCCAAGACAGCGCACACACCCGGTGAAACCGCGAGTTTACTGGCGGATCCCTTTTTACGAAAGATCCTGCTGATTGAGATCGCGTATGTTGCTTTTGCCATCGTGCTCTTGTTTACAGCGTACTGGTATTTTACGGTTATTCTCTTTTCCATCAGCCTGTTTTTGTTTACCCTAAACCCGGAAGGACGTCTGATCCACATGCTGTTAATCACCGGTTCGGCGGTCTGCGCCATCATCCTCTTGACCATCATCTGGGCTTGAACTTCTCAGCCCTTAATTCCACTTGTCGCGCTTTTCTCTTGTATCCTTTTTCCCGTATTTATGATGATCTATGCCTCTTCTCTCCTCACGGCCGGCCTTGTGCGATTTGTGCTTCCAGGAGGGAATCTTCGGTCCTGTGCTGCTCGCCTGGTATCCCCTTGATTTTTTCCTGGACAGGGGTGTTTCCTCTGTCAGGCGCACCGGGGTGCTATCGGGTTCCCTGGTCAGAACTTTCAAGGCCGCACACAGCAAGGTCAGTGAGTCTTTTTCCTCTAAAAGCGACTGGGCAAACGCTTTGTATTCACCTAAATCTTCCGACTCGGCAACTTGAATGATTTTCTCTGCAGTCAAACGCTGCTGCCCTTCCAGGGCTTGACTCATTGTCGGCGTATGTTGACGGATGATCCTTCTTTTTGTCATCGTTTCAATTAACTTTAAATGTTCTAATTCCCGGGGAGTGACAAAGGTCAACGCAACACCGGCTTTCCCCAGTCGTCCCGTGCGTCCAATGCGGTGAACATAGCTTTCCGGATCTTGGGGAATATCAAAATTATAGGTATGAGTCACGTCTCCGATATCCAGGCCCCTGGCGGCCACATCCGTAGCAACAAGGATTTCTGTAAATCCCCGCTTGAAACTATTCATCACGGTGTCTCGACGGGCCTGGGTCAGATCCCCGTGGATCCCTTCCGCAGAATAGCCACGCTTATTCAGTGCTTCGTGGAGTTCATCAACCCGTCTCTTGGTACGGCCAAAGACAATGGCCCGCTCTGTAGCATGCATATCCAGGACCCGGCAGAGAATGTCGAATTTTTGTCTTTCGTGAATTTCCATGTAATACTGCTCCGTGCTGGGAACCGTCATTTCCCGGGACTTCACGCGAATGGTCTCCGGGTCTTTTAAAAACTTCCGGGCTAACTCTTGAATGGGTTTGGGCATGGTTGCCGAAAACAGCAGTGTTTGCCGGTCTTCGGGAACTTCCTTCAGGATGGTCTCAATATCTTCAATAAACCCCATGTTGAGCATTTCATCGGCTTCGTCGAGGACGACGGTGGAAACCTGCACAAGGCGCAGGGTTTTCCTGCGCATGTGGTCCATCAGGCGCCCGGGTGTGCCTACGATGATCTGCGGCCGGTTTTTTAAGGCCCTGATCTGCCTGTTTATATCCTGCCCCCCGTAGATGGGCAGGGCGCGGATTCCTTTTACCTGGCCGATAGTATTTAATTCCTCGGCCACCTGGACAGCCAGCTCCCGGGTCGGGGTCACGACGAGACCCTCTATTTTTCCCCTTCCGGGTTCAATCTTTTCTATCATGGGAATCCCGAAGGCAGCTGTCTTGCCTGTTCCCGTTTGAGCCTGGCCGATAAGATCGCGCCCGGCGATGGCAGGCGGGATCGCCAGCTCCTGGATGGGCGTGGTTGTCTCAAAACCCATGCTGGATA
>PWWY01000197.1 GCA_003561325.1 Syntrophomonadaceae bacterium
GCCGTGGAAGAAGCCCTGTACCTGACCCGCTTCGCGGAAAAAGTTATTCTCATCCACCGCCGGGATAAACTGAGGGCCGTGCAGGTGCTCCAGGACAAAATCATCAAGCATCCCCAGGTAGAGATCTTGTGGGACAGCGTGGTTAGCGAGTTCATCGGGGAGGACAGGCTGGAAAAAATCATCGTGAAAAATGTAAAAGACGGCTCGATTTTAGAAATTCCGGTGGACGGGACGTTTCTCTATGTGGGACGCATTCCCAAGGCCGGCTTCATCGAAGGCGTGGAAAAAGACCCCCAGGGTTATATTATTACCAACGAGGAGATGGAAACGGGGATCCCGGGTGTTTATGCGGCGGGTGATATTCGCCGGAAATTTTTACGCCAGGTGATTACTGCTGCCGCTGATGGAGCGATTGCCGCCTCCGTGGCGTTGAAATACCTGGAGGATTAGCATTTTTTCCGAGAAGTATACCAGGAGCAAGTAATTTATAAGGAGGTGAATCCCTGGATAGATTGCCAGGGAGTAAAAATGAGTGCCAAGCCTGTTGATGTGAGTGACCAGTCTTTTCAAGAGGAAGTGTTGAAATCCAAGGCGCCTGTACTGGTGGATTTTTGGGCACCCTGGTGCGGACCCTGCCGCGTGGTTGCCCCGGTCTTGGACGAACTGGCCGCAGCCTATGAAGGAAAAGTCAAGGTGGCCAAGGTAAATGTCGATGAGAATCCAGATACCGCTTCACGCTACGGGGTCATGAGTATCCCGACACTTATTTTGTTCAACAACGGAGCGCCCCAGGAAACCATGGTGGGCCTGCAGAACAAAGAGGCACTGGCCAGTTTGCTGGATAAGAACCTGTGAGGATCGTCTGAGCATCTCTGAAGCCACCCCGGCGGACCCAGGAGAAAAGGGGTGGTTTTCGTCGCCCGCAGGGAGCGGAGCCTGAAAAAGTTTCTCGCCATGGTTGATCAGGCAGCAGGTTTTTACAGGTTTATGTGGAATATAATCTTGTTGTTGGCGGTTATTTTTCCTCTGAAGGTTCCTGAAAAGATTTTCATTTGACGGAGGAAGAACGCACCGCCTTTTTCCCTGGACATTTTACTATTATAAAGGGGGTCAAAAAAAGATGAAGAAGAAGAGATTTTTCCTGGTAGCGGCTGTTTTCCTATGCCTGATGCTGATCCTGGCTGTTGGCTGTGCAGCCGATCCAGAACCGGCACCGCCTGATGATCCGGATGAAGCAGAAGCTCCTGCCGAGAGAACAACGGTCAAGGTAGGCACGGTGGGCCCGCTGACCGGCGGGGCGGCAACCTACGGGATCAGTGTGCGCGATGGTGTAAGGATCGCCATTGACGAAGCCAACGAAAATGAAGAAATCGAAGGGGTTTACCTGGATCTGATCACCGAAGACAGCCAGGGAGACTGGTCATTGGCAGCCAACGCCTTTTCCAAGCTGATTGACCAGGATGGAGTAAACGTGATTATCGGTGCCGTGTTAAGCTCGGAAACGGAAGCCGGGGGACCCATTGCCATGGATGCAGGAATCCCTGCCATCTCAGCCACATCTACGGCCACTGGCTTGACCGTGGGCAACCCTTACCTCTTCCGGAACTGTTTATCCGATGAAGTTCAAGCCTCGCAGCTGGCGGAATATGCTTACGAAGAACTGGGTCTGGAAAGGTTTGCTATTCTTTACACCAACAACGATTACGGGGTGGCGCTGCGAGTAGCCTTTGAAGAAACGGCCAGTGACCTGGCAGAAGTTGTGGCCGTGGAAGCCTTTATGGATGGTGACGAGAACTTCAGACCCCAGCTGACCACGATTCAACAGCAGGATCCGGAAGCGCTGTTTATTGCCGGTTATTATACCGAGGCGGCCAAGATCGCCCAGCAGGCCAAGGAACAGGGAATGAATGTCCAGATCCTGGGTGCCGACGGGTTTTATTCTTCGGTGCTCCTTGAGATTGGTGAAGATGCCGTGGAAGGGGCCATCTTCACCGCAGCTTTCCACGCCGGCGATGATTCTCCGGAAGTTGTCAGCTTCGTGGAAAAGTATACAGCACAATTTGGAGATGAACCGGATATGTTCGCCGCCCAGGGCTATGATGCGGCCCGGATTGTGATTGAAGCGATGAAGCGGCAGGGAACCGATCCCGAGCAGATTCGCGAGGGGATCGCCGAAACCACCGACTTTCCTGGTATCACGGGGAACACCAGCATTGACGAAGAAGGAGATACCCTTAAAGATGTGCTGATCCTCAAAGTCGAAAATGGAGTTTTTGAGCGCATCCGTTAAACGGGAAAACGAATCATCATCGAGGGATCATCTGAAGATAGGGAAAAAGTAGAAGGGAGGAGGGGCTTTTCCCCTCCTCCCGGCTTTCTAAACTGCAGGAAGAAACAAGGTAGAGGTGGCGCCATGTTTTTTCAACAGCTCGTGAACGGCATTATCATTGGCAGTATTTACTCATTAATTGCACTGGGATACACCATGGTTTATGGCATTATTGAGTTGATAAA
>PWWY01000195.1 GCA_003561325.1 Syntrophomonadaceae bacterium
GATTATTACCGGGATATTCGCGGGGATGTCAACCTTTACGGCATTTACCTGGGAGACGACGTCACTGCCGTGCGCCAGCTCCACGGCAGCCCCTCTTGGGAAAAACAGACCATCTACGGTTATTCCTGGCTGGCTTACCGGGATGCGGCATCCTACCTGGCCGTAGGGGTCCAGCACGGAAAAGTCGTCTCTATTTATGCCGCAGGAGAAGGGTGGCAGTTTGGGGATTTGCACGAGGGAACAAGCCTGCAAACCCTGGAGTCCCGGTACCAACTGGCCGGCACTGTCCTGGTGGAAGAGCTTAACTCGTATTTTTGTCCCGGCCAACCCACGCTGGAATATCAGAACACCCTGGTAACCTTTTACCCGGACCGGGTCAAAGGAAACGTGATCGCCGCTGTTCGCCTGGAAGATCTTAGCATCGCCAGGGATCGCCTGGTGGGTTTTTACCGCTACCGTTCCAGGGAAAGCATCCAGGGAAGGGATGGTGTAGAACGTATACGTGAAGGTGAAGAAGCTGACGAACGATTGCTTTTTGACCTGGTGAACTACGAGCGTTCACGGCGGGGCATACCCCAGCTCAACTGGCATCAGACCGCTGCTCAAGCTGCCCTGGGCCACAGCCGTGAAATGTACCTCCATAACTATTTTAGCCACACTTCTGCCGTAACGGGGAAAGGCCCCGCCGCACGCCTGGGTGAGCTGGGCGTGAACTTTCAGCGCATGGCAGAAAATATTGCCCGCGGGCAGATGGATGCCATTGAGGCTCATCACGGCCTCATGAACAGCGTTCACCACCGTCCCGCCATCCTGGATCGGGATTACCGCTCCCTGGGAACCGGGGTGTTGGGAGACTGTTATACACAGAAGTTTCTTGCCGAGTTTTAACAGGGACCGGGCCTGCTATTATCGCAGGCAGGCTATCGGCATGTTGCCTGGAAGCGAATAATCCATTATAATAGGATCATCGCAGTTGAAGGCGAAATGCCGGGAAAGGAATATGAGCTACATGGGCAAACCAGCACCGCGTGCGCAAAAAAAGAAAAAAATGATCTCCAACCGTCATTTCTTGATCTTGGCAACCCTGGTTGTTGCCACTGTTTTGATCGGTTCGGGGGTGTGGTTGAAAATTTTGTGGGATCAAATATACGAGGAAACTGCTCCCTCGGCGGCCCCCGCAGAAGAGGAAACATCAGAAAATGTCATGTATGAAAGCACCCGGGAATCTCTTCCCGATGTCATGAACATCATGATCCTGGGCCTGGACTCTCGCGATCGAACGATGCGGGCGGACACGATCATGCTGCTAATTTTGAACAGGAAAACCAATGAAATCAATATCGTTTCTGTTCCCCGGGATATGCGCGTGCACCTGCCCGGGCGCGGTTTGGATAAAATCAACCATGCTTATGCCTTCGGTGAAGTGGCGCTGACCCGGGCGGCCCTGGAAGATTTCTTAGATGTTAAAATCGATCATTACGTGACCACGGATTTCGAGGGGTTTGAAAATATCGTGGACATCATGGGGGGCATCGAGCTGGAAGTAGAACAGCGCATGCGCTACTATGGCATTGATGTGACCATCGAGCTGGATCCGGGCTTGCAGATGCTGGATGGAGACAAAGCCCTGCAGTATGTTCGCTACCGCAGTGACGGTCGCGGAGACCTGGGCCGGGTGGAGCGACAGCAGAAACTCGTGAAAACCTTTATCCAGGAGGTCCTCACGTTCAAAAATATCATCAAATTCCCCCGCATTCTCCCCCAGATGGCAGCGAATGTGAAAACGGACCTGGAGCTTAACCAGGCCCTGATGCTGGCCAATAAGTTGAAGAATGTTGACTTCGATGAAATCAACACAACAACACTTCCCGGCAATCCTCGCTACATCGAAGGGATAAGCTACGTGCTGCCCGATGAAGAGGGGATTGCAGACGTAGTGAATCGGTATATCCGCGGCGTGGAAGAAAAAAAATCTTAATATGTTCCCGGATATCTTGACAGGGATGGGAAATGGGTTAAAATAGCCTTAATAAACATTTCCAGTATTTTAAAGATATTTGAAGGGAGTGCCCATGTTGAGGTCCAGGAACTGTATCTTTCCCTCTTCGCTCCACCTCTGCTGGCCTTACTGCCGCTGCTGCCAGCGCCACGGGGTTTCGCTGGAGAAAGACCCGAAGCCCCGCAGAGAAAAACGCCGCACCAGGATTCTTGGGTAAATCATTGGATGTAGCATGGTTTTTGTAGATGCTCCCTTCTCGCCCGGTTTGGCTGATGAAGGGATTTTTTTTTCAAGGGGAGGGTTTGATGTACGTTCAAAAAGCGGGAAAGAAGAAGCAGCACAAGAGGGCAACGGTGCTGGGTTCCCCGGTAGATTGCCTGACCATGGCAGAGGCCGTAAGCTTGGCTTGCGATGCCTGGAGAGGCAACCAGGTTTTTCATATTGTGACGGCCAATGCAGAGATGATCTATGCCGGCACCCGGGATGGGGAGCTGGCAAAAATCATCCAGGC
>PWWY01000218.1 GCA_003561325.1 Syntrophomonadaceae bacterium
CCACAGGTGGGGGGCAAGGCGGCCTGCAGAAAAAAAGCCACAGCGAAAAAAGGAGTTTTTGTCAAAAAAGTTTAACTATATTCCATAATAACCATGCCAGACGCGGCGGACCTGGACCTGTTACCCGCACCGCAAACCGGGGCCCGCGGGCTTTCCCGGTCTTGCTGATGCCGTGAGCGGCGATAATTTAAGAGGAGAGTGGTGCAGACCATGAAAGACATCATGGAGATTGTTGCCGGGTTTATGGCCCTTGCAGCCCGCACGGCACCGAAGGGTAAGGGGGATGACTTCCTGGAGACCAAGATCCTGCGCGGCAAGGAAATTCAAAAGCTGGCCCAGGGCATGGTGGAGTACGGCAAGCAGAGCGGCAAGGCCAACTTTGACCGGGATGGGGAAAATGTGCGGCGTTCCGACGCCGTTTTGCTCCTCTCCCTGGTTTCACCCAAGCCCCTGGGGCTGAACTGCGGGGCCTGCGGCTTTTCCCAGTGCAACCAGCTGCAGGAGGCTTACCAGGAGGGGACGGAGTTTGCGGGGCCCCTCTGCGCCTGGCGCCAGCTGGACCTGGGGATTGCCCTGGGTTCGGCGGTGAAGACCGCCTCGCTCTTCAACGCCGACAACCGCATCATGTACCGCATCGGCGTGGTGGCCCGGCAGCAGAAAATGATCCAGGGCGAGATCGTTGTAGGCGTGCCGCTCTCGGCGACGGGGAAGAGCATCTACTTCGACCGCTGAGCCGGCCACAGGTCGCGGCGCACCATAGACCACCGGCCTCCCGTTTCCCGGGCGGGTTGAGGAGGGGGAGAAGATCAAAACCATCCTGGTTGTCGAAGACGATAAGGAGATCGTGGGGCTGCTCACCATGAACCTGGAAAACCAGGGCTACAAGGGGGTGACGGCAGAAGAAGGGCACCAGGCCTTGCGCCTGGCCCAAGAGATCATCCCCGACCTGATCCTCCTGGACCTGATGCTGCCGGGGATGGACGGCTATGAAGTCTGTCGCCTGCTGCGTGCCCGCGCGGAACTGCAGCACGTCCCTGTGATCATGCTTACGGCACGGGGGGAAGAGCTGGACGTGGTCCTGGGCCTGGAAATGGGGGCCGATGATTACGTGACCAAGCCTTTCAGCGTGCGGGAGCTCATGTCGCGGATCAAGGCGAACCTGCGGCGCAACGGCACGAGGCAGGAGAAGCAAGAAACCGCGCCCCGGACCGGAGAGGTCCTCACCGCAGGTCAGATCACCTTGAAGCCTGATGAATACAAGGTTTACGTCGCCGGGGAACCCGTGAACCTGACCCATAAAGAGTTTGAACTGCTGAAGATGCTTATGCTCAACAAGGGCATCGTACTCAAGCGGGATTTCCTGCTGGAAAACATCTGGGGTTACGAGGCCGAGATCGATACCCGCACCGTCGATGTCCATATCCGCTACCTGCGCCAAAAAATCGAAGAAAACCCGGCGCAGCCCCGGTATATCGAAACGGTGCGGGGTGTGGGGTATTCCTTTCGCAGCCCGTAAGTCTCTATTGTGAGAAGAGGAGAGAGGAGAGAGGCGTAAGATGAAAAGCAAAAGCATCCGCTGGCGCATGACCTCCCTGTATCTCCTCATCATTGCCCTCAGCCTCTCCACCATCGGGGGCTATTTTATCTGGCGCCTGGAAGTCTTCTACATGGACAACCTGCGCCGCCACCTCCTCAACGAGGCCCGCCTCCTGGTGGAGCTCTTTGCCTCCCTGCAGGAGGCGAGCTCCTTCGCGGAGAAGGTAGATGACGTCTGCCGCCGCATGGGGCAGGAGACGGGCAACCGCATCACCTTCATCGCCGCCGACGGGACGGTGCTGGGAGATTCCCATGAAGCCATTGCCCGCATGGAAAATCACCTCCAGCGGCCCGAGATCCAGGACGCCCTGGACCGGGGAAAAGGCACGACCCGGCGCTTTAGCTCCACCATCGACGAGGACATGTTCTACCTGGCCCTGCGCATGGAAGAGGGCGATCCGGGCGCGGGATTCGTGCGCATTTCCGTTCCCCTGGCCCACATCAAGGAAAATATATCCCAGATGCGGCTGATCTTGCTTTCCTGGATCCTGCTGGCCCTGGTCCTGGCCGGCATGCTCAGCCTGCGTTTTTCCCGGCGCCTGATCCGGCCCCTGGAAGAAATCGGCATGGTGGCCCGGGCCATCACCCTGGGGGACTTCGACCAGCGGGTGCAGGTTCAAACCAGGGACGAGTTGGGCGTTTTGGGGGAGACGATCAACCGCATGGGCAGCACCCTTAAAGAGAAGGTGCAGCAGATCTCCCAGGAAAAAAGCAAGCTGGAAACGGTCATGTCCGCCATGACCAGCGGGGTTTTTCTCTGCGACGCCAGGGGCACCGTCAACTACATCAACGTGGCGGCCCAGGATCTCTTCGGGGTGCAGAGCGCGAAAATTGTGGGGCTCCCCCTGCAGGTGGCCATCCGCAACTTCCTCCTCTACGAAAAGCTGCAGGACGTCCTGCAGACGGG
>PWWY01000173.1 GCA_003561325.1 Syntrophomonadaceae bacterium
AAAACCGAAAACCGGCAGGCCAGATCTTCTTGGAAGGCAATGAAGCGCTGGGCATGGCAGCGCTGGCCAGCGGATGTCGTTTCTTATCTGCCTACCCCATGACCCCTTCCACGGGCATCATGGACTACCTGGCCGGCAAACAGGATGCTTACGATGTGGTGGTGGAGCAGGCCGAGGATGAAATCGCCGCCATCAACATGGCCCTGGGCGCTTCCTATGCCGGGATTCGATCCATGACCAGCACATCCGGTGGAGGGTTTGCCCTGATGGCGGAAGGCCTTTCCCTGACAGGGATGACGGAAACCCCCCTGGTGATCATTTTATCCATGCGCCCCGGCCCGGCCACCGGGCTGCCGACCCGCACCGAACAGGGAGACCTGGCTTTTGCCCTTTACGGCGGGCACGGCGAATTTACCCGGGCCGTCTTAAGCGCCACCAGCCTGGAAGACGCGTTTTACCGCTTGAACAAGGCTTTTGATTTGGCCGAAAAGTACCAGATCCCCGTTATTTTCCTCTCAGACCAGGACTTTGCCGACACGAGTCGAGCCATCGCCCCGTACGATTTTGCGCGGCTGCGCTATGATCGCCATCTGCTGGAGACATGGGAGTCAGGTACGAGATACCAACGCTACACCTTTACCGAAAACGGCCTTTCACCCCGGGCCTTTCCCGGCCAGTTTTCAGGGGAAACGGTCCTGGTAGACAGCGATGAGCACGATGAAGACGGTCACATTATTGAAGATGCCGAGACGCGGAAGAAGATGGTGAACAAGCGCCTGGCCCGCTTAGAATTGCTGGCGGCTGAAATGGACGAACCGCTACACTACGGGGCCCATGAACCGGACCTTCTCCTGGTCGGATGGGGGTCCACGTACGGTGCCCTGCGTGAAGCCGTTGACATCCTGGCCCTCAAGGGGCATAACGTCGCCCTGCTGCACTTCAGCGACCTCTGGCCTTTCCCGGCAAAAACACTGACCGAACTCTTGCCCCGGGCCCATAAGACCTTCTGCGTGGAGAATAACGCCACGGGCCAGCTGGCCAGGTTAATTAAAGGGCAAACAGGCTTCTCCCTGGATCACCATATTTTGAAATACGACGGAAGGCCGTTTTTGCCCGCGGACATTATCCGGGAGGTGAAAATTCATGGGTAACTTTTCCTGCCAACCTGCCGATTACACAGGACAGGATCCGTCCTGGTGCCCCGGCTGCGGCAATTTCAACATCCTCAAGGCACTGCAAAACGCTTTGGCCGAACTGCAAATCCCCCCCCATCAGGCGCTGCTCTGCTCCGGGATCGGCCAGGCCGCGAAAATGCCCCATTATCTGCGAGCCAACGGGTTCAACGGCCTGCACGGGCGAGCCCTGCCCCCGGCCGTGGGAGCCCGGGTGGCCAATAAAAACCTCAAGGTGATCGTGACCTCTGGCGATGGAGACACATACGGAGAAGGAGGCAACCACTTTATTCACACCATCCGGAGAAATCCCGATCTCGCCCATTTCGTGCACAACAACCAGGTCTACGGCCTCACCAAGGGGCAAGCCAGCCCTACCAGCGAACAGGGCATGAAAACCAAGGTCCAGCCTGCCGGGGTCATACTGCCGCCTTTTAACCCCCTCTCCATCGCCCTGGCCATGGGTGCCGGGTTCGTAGCCCGCTGCTTTAGCGGAGAAGTCGATCATCTCAAAGAAGTGATGAAGGAAGCCATTTCTTTTCCCGGTTATGCACTGGTAGATATCCTCCAGAACTGCGTCACTTTCAATAAACTCAACACCTTTGCCTGGTATAAAAATCGTGTCGTCCAGCTGAAAGATCACGACCCAGCAGATCACCACGAAGCCGCCAGGCTGGCCCGCCGCTGGGGAGATGAAATCCCCATCGGCATTCTCTACCGCGAGAAAAATCCCCGGGCGACTTTCGAATCTCAAATTCGAGCGTTAGAGGGAGAACCGCTGGTTTATCGGCCTTTTGACCCCGGTGCGCTGCAATCCCTGCAAGATGAATTCATCTAGCAGGGCTGCAGTGCTTTCGCTCGACGAGCGCGAGGCCAGCTGTTGCAGAAATCATCGTGGAGGTACATGCCAGGACTTCGTGGTAGCACAAAATCCGAGGTGGTAAATCGTGCCCAAGATATTACGCGCTGTCGCCATGGAACGCTGCATCGGCTGTTACTCCTGCATGCTGGGATGTGCCCGCCAGGTGCATGATTCCCTTTCCATGATCCGCTCCGGCATCCAGGTCCGTTCCCTGGGGGGGCTAACTGCCGGCTTTGAAGCTCGCTATTGCCTGGCCTGCAGCCCTGCTCCCTGTGCTGAAGCCTGCCCCACGCAGGCATTTGAACAGCGTCCCGGGGGCGGCATCCGTTACAAGGAAGCCCGCTGCCTGCGCTGCGGACGCTGCGCCCAGGCATGTCCAGTGGATGCGGTGATCATGGATAGGGAAACCGGCAGGCCGGTGGTCTGCTTGCACTGCGGGCGTTGTGTGGCCTTCTGCCCCCACGACTGCATTGCCATGGTCGACTCCCATCATCATGTATAACCAGCATTTCCGGGGCAGGAATGATGCAGATCATCTTGCACGGCGAGAGTTTTTCGCGGACCCGTAGGCGGCCTTTATCCGGCCGGTGTCCACTACGATAAGGGGGAAATACACATGCTGAACCAAGGTTATGCGCGGATCATGGAAATTAATTTGCATACCCGGAAATGCGCCGTGCTGGAAAGAGAAGACCTGGTGGAAAAACTGGGTGGAAGCGGGCTGGCCGCTGCCTTATACCGGGAATACGGCCTGCCCGGTGAAGACGCCTTGGCAGAGGACCAGCCATTGATCCTGACCATCGGGCCCCTGACCGGCCTTTTCCCGCTCATGAGCAAAGCGGTGCTGGGTTTTAAGTCTCCCTACAGCGGCCACTATGCAGAGACTCATGCCGGAGGTCGACTGGCCCTGGCGCTGCGGTATGCCAAGCTGGATGCCGTGATCATCCGGGGACAGGCCAGCCACCCGGTTTACCTGGTCCTGGGAGACCGGGATTTTGCTTGCAAAGACGCCCGCCACCTCTGGGGCATGGACACGACCATGACCGCCCGGACCATTCGTAACAGCGAACCTAGCGGCAGGGGAAGACGCAGTATCCTGCGCATCGGGCAGGCCGGCGAAAACCAGGTGCGCTACGCCTGCATCAACGTGGATACCTTCCGTCATTTCGGCAGGCTTGGAGCAGGAGCCGTGATGGGAGCCAAGCGACTCAAGGCTTTAATGGTGGTGGGAGACGGATCTTTCCCGCTTCCCGGTGCGGATTATCAGAAACTCTACCGGGATATCTACCGTCAAGTTACCGCATCCTCAGCCATGAAAAAATACCACGACCTGGGAACCCCGGTAAACGTGCTCAACCTCAACGGGCTGCAGTCTTTGCCCACCCGCAATTTGCAGTCCACCCGGTTCGAAGCGGCTGAAAAGATCAGCGGGGAATACTTTGCCGAGAAGCTGCTCCTCCGGCAGATCGCCTGCAGCGGATGTCCCGTCGGCTGCATCCATATCGGGCTGCTCCGGGAAAAATTCGGAGAAGAGCATGAGTATGCGTACAAGCAGGTCAGCTACGACCACGAACCCATTTTTGCCGCCGGGAGCATGCTGGGCGTATCCCCGGGAGAAGAGGTGATGGTGCTGCTGGAGCAGGCGGAAAAGTGCGGACTGGATATCATCAGCTGTGGTGTCGCCCTGGCCTGGGCCACCGAAGCCAGCCAGGAGGGATTGATCGGTATCAACGAAACCCTGGTTCCTTTGAGTTTCGGCAGCACAGAAAATTACAGGCAGGCGATGGGACATATTTCCAGCCGGAGCAACGAGTTTTATCACCTGTTGGGCGAGGGGACCCTGGTGGCGGCAAACCAGTACGGGGGAACAGACTATGCCTGCGTTCTGGGACAGGAGATGGCCGGTTATGCCACCGGGCCGGTGTTTTTCGTTTCACAGGCCCTGGGCTTTCGGAGCTCTCACCTGGATACGGCCGGCTACCAGTTGGACCAGGAAAAGGAGTTACCGACGGTGGAGCAAGCCCTGGAGTACCTGGTGAATGAAGAAAAACAGCGCCTGCTCTTGACCTCCATGGTCGCCTGTCTTTTTGCCCGTAATATTTATACCCGGGAAATCCTTTCATCCGCCCTGGAATCCGCAGGCCTGTCCCGCTTCAGCGGGGATCTGGAGGAACGGGCCGCCGCCCTCTGCCGGGAGCGCTGGCAGCTCAAAAAGGATACCGGTTTTGAACCTTCGCAGGTGACACTGCCCCGGCGTTTTTACCAGGTTACGACCTTAAACGGACCCCTCCCCGGTCCATACATGGACAAACTGCTCCAGGAATATGCTCGCCTCATCGAAGAAATGTAACATCCGCACAGCACTCCCGGTTTCGAAACCGGGAAATGCCAGCTCTATGATGAGAGGCGAATCACCCTCTGTCCCGAAAGGGGGTCCAGTTCCCGCAGGGCATTGATGCCGCACAGTTCCAGGATCACCACCTCCAGGGTAATGAAAACCTCTGCCGCTTCGCGCAGGCAGCAAACAACCGCTTTTTCTTCCCGCCCCAGGGCCGTGTGCAAATGCAGAATGGGTTCATCCCCGTCAAAAAGGATGGTCCCCAGCCCCACCACTTCCCTGCCATCATCAAACTGGAACCAATGAGGCACAGGCGGCAAAGCGATTTCCCGGGGTCCGGTCACGGCTGAGCCGCGTTGGAGCGCGCCCAGCACAAAAAACACAGCCACGCGAATCCTTTCCTCGCGGGCCAGCGCTTTTATTTCCTCCAGGGGATCCTCACCGTGCTCTGTCCGCGCCAGGAATCCCCTGCCTATACTTCCCTGCTGATATTTCACGCCGTTTTCCCTCCTCAAGCAGCATTGGTTCTTCCCATACAAGCACAAGGCAGCAAAAGCTGTCTATTCAGATCGCTTCTTTCTCCTGCCCGGCGCCCCCTCCCCATTGCCAGACAATAAAAAATCCCAGGGCAAAAAGCAAGATGACGGCTAGGTTCCAGCTGGACGGCCACAACGCGCGAGCCGAACCCCCGATGAGTCCCGCAAAGAAAAAAGATATCGGGTCCCGGTAACGAAAATAAACCTTCTCCAGGACCCTGGCCAGTAAAAATATGCCCGCCAGGGCGCCAGTGCCAAAAGAAATCAGGGGGTAGATCGCGAGTCTGCTCACCTAAAACAAGATCTGATCATAGATGCCCATGATAATTAAGATTGAACTCCCCGGCACCCCGGGAATGAACATGGCCGCACTGGACAGCGCTCCCCCGATGCCCAACAGCAAGAGGTTCACCTCTTCACCCGCTTTCAGGACCCCCACGGGTTCTCCACCCATGAAAAACCCGGCCATGAATCCCCCCAGCATGATCGCGCCTCGACCCGGGGTGAAGGCCGGGCGATGCAGCAGCACCGTTTTGATGGAAGCCAGCAATAATCCCAGTAAAAATGCCACGGTAAGATCACGGTTGGAGGTAACCAGCAGGGCGAACGTCGTACCGCCCAAGAAAATCCCCAGCGCCGTTCCCAACAGCATGGGCCAGTAGGGCTTTATTCTAAGGGCAGCGACATCTCGGAGCAGCTCTTCATAGATCCCCAGGATAATAAAGACCGTGCCACCGCTCATCCCGGGCAGTACAATAATCCAACCGAGCATCAATCCCTGCAGCATTTTTCGCAATGTGCTCTCACTCTTCCTTTATTCCTGGATGGCAGCTCAATAAACCGCAAAGGCCAGACATCTCCACTTTCCGCAGTTCCCGGCAGTTGGACAGATTCCGGCCTTTTACGACTTGTCCTTGATGCAGCAAAATACACCGCCCAGCCCAAGCACGCGGGAGCCATGAAGCAAGCGTTGACGTTGACCGCCCCGCGCAGCGGGAACCGGAAATCAAGCCTGGGAGGGTTTTGATTCGCTGCGCCAGTAAAGCGGTGAATCTTGACCGGTGCGCTACACCATCTCTTTTTTCTGCAAAGAATGGTTCGTCAGGTCAACTTGCGTTCAATCTTGCTCCTGTATTCCTGCAGCGCGGCGGAACGGGATCCTCTCTGTTCCATGAGCAGGTTAAACCTCAAGATTTTATCATTGAGTTGCTTTCTGATGGCCCTTTGCTCCGGTTCCTCGGAACAGCAGTTAAGCAGGTCCTGCAGCCTGATGATTTCCTTTTTTAATTGGAGTTCTTGAGGCAAAACCCCGGCGTTTTTTAACAGCAAATAGGCCGCCCGGAGCTCCGGTGGCACATGAGAAAGATCCTCCAGCCGCAGCGGCTTGCCTTTCCCCGGTAAATTAGCGAATTCCCCGTTCCGAATCGCTTCCCTGATTTTTTCTTCGGCAATCATCTCGAGAATATTCAACTGCCTCACGCTCCACCCGTAATCCTGTCTGATCTTTTACCTTAAGAACCGATAAACTTCCTGGGTGAGAGTCAGCTGTTCCTGTTCATTCAAGGTCAATCCCTGCGTGATTTTTCCCAGCAAGGCATCCACTTCGCTGTTTTTTTCTCGCAAGAGGGCCAGTTTTTGGGTGATCTCCTGTTCCCGCGCCTCCAGTTCACCGGGATCAAGGGGCAAGTTAAATCGCTGGTTTAAAAAGAGCAAGGTGGCACGAATGGCCGCGGGATCTTCCAGGGCGGAAAGGTAGAAAGGGATTTCCGGCCACAGGCTTATCCCATCCAGGTGGTGCCGCCTGGCCACCCAGAGGAGATAACTGCTGATCGCCGGCGGACCTTCCCAATCCATGTTTTCTATCCCCTCGTATCGCTCGAATTCTTCGCTTAAATTTTCCCGGTTGTAGACGGTGAAGATGGTGCGGGGCTGTATGTGGGCAATCATCGAAGGCAATCCGTTCACGGTATAGACCCTGTTCACATGACAGTGATTAGAGGCAAAGTCCAATACGCTTGTGAGAAAATGATAGTGCTTGTGGGCCGGTTCGTCCGTTTTTAACAAGAGTAAATTATGCGCTTCACTGGCCCAAAAACGGGCTGCAGGAACCTGCACCAGGTTGTTTTTAAAGTCTGCCCCGTCGAACGAAAAAAAATCGAGAGGGTCGAGATCGGCAACCGGCTCGCATTCCAGTCTCTCCACCAGGGTATTGATGACATGCTCACTGACTCTTCCCAGGTCCGAACTCTGCCAGCCGACAAGCAGTGCAGCATCTTTAAGCCGCGGCATTTTATAAAGATCAAACTGGTCGATCGTCATCTTCATTGCCCCCATCCTGCTCTTCAGACAAAGTTTTCAAAAAATCATCCAGGTGTTCTTTCATCCAGTCGGCCTCCTCCCGGCTGATGGGACCCGGTTGGCTCAACGACTTCCTTTGATCGTAAAGTTCTTTGACATCGGAAGGAAACTGCTGGTAAAGGCCATTGATAATTCGATCCACCTCTTCAGCCTGGCGGTTGAGAAGTTCAAAATCCGCTTCGAATCCCAGGATATGCGCAAATGCTTCCACGACAGATCCCGCGGCCCTGGGGTAAGGAAAGGGCGTCCTGGAAAGCCAATCGGGAATCTCGCCCATGAGACAGGCTGCCTCCAGACCCCGCTGCTTGGCCGCTGCCAAGAGTAAGCCATTCATCCCGGTAATGACGCCATCCCCGCTGCCTTCACTGACTTCACTCATTAAAACCAGGTTCGGTACGCTTTTCAATTCTGTAAGGAGCGATGCTGAACTGGCCACGGCCACCACCCTGGGCTTCATCTCGTGGTGAACGGCAGAAACGCAGGCACCCGAGGTATAAACACGACGACAGCCATACTGTTCTACCGTATCCAGGACCAGGTTAGCTACTTTTAGCGCCACTTCCCCCCTGGCATACATGCGTCCATCACCATGAGGCTGTTCATCCCCGGCGAAAAAGACCAGATCTTCTTCACCCAGTTTCTTGTGGTAAAAATTGCTGGCTGGAAACACCAGCTCCTCCAGGAAACCGTTTCGAACCTTCACTTTGCGGGGTTCAAAATAATCCCAGGGCTCAATCTCTGCAAACAGCTCGGCGCCCGTCTGGTTGATTAAGGAGTTTACCGCCAGAATACCAATGTTTCCGATCCCCGGCCAGCTGCAGATTAGCCGGGGGCGCTGCAGCTGCAGGGATTTATGTAAGACAATTCCCATTTTCTTCTCTCCCTTCGCAGGAATTAACGTGCTGCTTGCGTGCGCTTTGAACGAGTATATTTTGAACGAGTATATATAGTTATATTGTAAACGGGGAATCTTGTCCCGTCAATTTCCTTTTCCGCTGAGCTTGACCGGGAGAAATACCCCCAGGGAAATTGTCCGGGATAAAGAAGGCCCTCCCTTCCCGGGCTCTACTGCCCCAACTCCAGGTAGCAGGCAAAACAGATCAGCACGTCATCCCCGTTTTCCAGTTCCATGCCCAGGTCGAGCAGGGTTTCCCTGGAAAGCGTTTCTCCCACAACGGCGTGTTCCAGGTAATCCATGCTCCCGCAGGTCAGGCAGGCCTGGTTAAGCGGTATACTCATGTCATGCTCCTCTCCAGCTGTGTTGCGTTCTATTTCCCGGGAAATAGGCTGGACCCTCTCATGGCCCGGCAGCAAGGGGCCGGTGATCTTTCCACGGGCGAGCCTCCTCAAAGGCTGCAGACGCCCGCAGCACGGCACGTTCTGCAAACCTTCGGCCCACAATCTGCAGGCCCAGGGGAAGCCCTTCTGGATCAAATCCGCACGGCATCGATGCCGCCGGCTGACCCGTAAAGTTGAAGGGGCATGTAAATTCCAGGGAGGACAAAGACCGAACTTTTTGCCCTGCAATTTCGCGGGGTCCAATTTTCCCCCCCGGGACAAAAGGAAAGGCTGCTGTAGGGGTCGTGGGCAGCAGGAGCAGCTCATAAGCGGCAAATATTTCTTTCAACCTGGTCCATAGCACTTCCTTGCTGCGGCCCAGGCGCACCATGTCCCGCGCCGTGTAATGGTCCGCCTGGGCAAAAATTGAATGGATCTTGGGGTAACACCCCCCCTGCCACTCTTCCAGGCGATCTTCATGGGCCGTCACGGCTGCCACGACGGTCATTGCCTGCAAAAGATCCAGCATATCCGGCAGATCCAGGGTAAGCTCTTCTACCTCTGCACCCATTTCTTCAAAGACACGCGCGGCTGTGAGCACGGCCCCTGCAACATCGGGATGCACGTGCGTATAGCCCAGGTTGACGCAGCAGGCTATTTTCATGCCCTGCACGCCTCCATTTTCAACCTGGAGGTCATCGGTCCGGCAAGAAGGCAGGGAGAGACGATCCCGCTCGTCAGGCCCGGCCAGGACCTGCAGCATTAAAGCGGCATCCGAGACACTGCGTGTTAAGGGTCCCTCGTGTACCAGGGTTTCCCAGCCGGTTATCTTCGGGTGACTGGGAATCCGCCCGAAAGAAGGCTTGATCCCGTAGACACCGCAGTAGCTTGCCGGCACACGGATGGAGCCACCGACGTCATTTCCCGTGGCCAGGGGCACCATGCCCGCGGCAAGGGCAGCCGCTGAACCGCCGCTGGAGCCACCGCTGG
>PWWY01000220.1 GCA_003561325.1 Syntrophomonadaceae bacterium
GCCTTTCACCAAGCCGGCCCCCTGGGAACTGAAGCATACGGCTTCCACCTGTGGATATTGCGGGGTGGGATGCAGCATTAACATTGAAACGATCGGGGATACGCTGGCCCGGGTTGTGCCCCTGGAAGGCCCGGTTAACCAGGGATTGCTCTGTAAAAGAGGGCGATTTGGATATGCTTACGTCAACAGCCCGGATCGAATTAAGAAACCCCTGATCCGGGAAAATGGGCAATTAAAGGAAACCTCCTGGGAAGATGCACTGGTGCATATTACCAAGAAGTTTAAGTCCCTGAAAGCCCGTTTTGGAGGAGAAAGCCTGGCTGTATTTTCCAACCCCAGGTACACCAATGAAGAAAGCTACCTCATCCAGAAGTTCGCCCGGGCAACCCTGGGAACAAACAATATTAACAGTACGGCGGAAACGGCAACCCCCCTGGCAGAAATGTTCGGTTGGGATGCCTCGACCAATTCATATGAAGAGATCGGTACGGCGGACTTTATCCTGTCCGTGGGCGCTGACCTGCCTGATTATCCCATCGCCGGCTTGAAAATCAAGCAAGCCGTGGAAAAAGGGGCTACCTTGTGGACCGTTGACAGTCGAGACGTGAAGTTAAAGCAGTACGCTTCCCGTTCTTTGAAGGTCGAGGAACAGGCTTCGGTTTCCCTGTTTGCCGCCCTGCTCCTTTATGCAAAACAAAAAGAATTGGTAGACCAGGCCTTCGTGGAACAGTACACAGAGAATTTCGCCGACCTGGAGGCATGGCTTAGTAAGAAATCCATGGATGAGCTGCTTTCCGGCAGCGGGGTATCGGAGCAAGATATTGCCGACCTGGTGGAGCGCTATGCCGCTGCCAAGACCCCCATCCTGGTCATGGGAAGCAACAACCTGGCCCCGGAGGCGGTGCAGCTGTTGGCCGGCTTTGTGACCCTGCTTGGAAAAGTCGGAAAACCACGCCGCGGTATCATCTACCTGCGGGAGCGGTGCAACAGCCAGGGTATGCTGGATATGGGTGTTTCGACCCGTTATTTAACCGGTTACCAGCCGGTGGGCGATCCCGAGATCCGCAGCAAGTTCTCCAAGAAGTGGAAGGCGGAGGTTCCCCAGGCAGCAGGAAAAACCACGCAGCAGGTCCTGGAAGGCCTGGAAAACAAGACCATTAAAGGTGTGTTCGTTTTCGGTGAAGATATCGAGGAAGCCTGGATCGGCAAACTGGCCCAGGCTGAGCTGCTGGTCGTGCAGGATCTTTTCCTGACGGAGATTGCAAAAAAAGCCGATGTCGTCCTTCCCGCCGCTTCTTTTGCAGAAACTACGGGAAGCTATACCAACAGCGAGCGATTGATCCAAAAAGTTAATCCGGCGATAAAGCCCCTGACGAGTAAAGAGAACTGGGAAATACTCGTCAAACTGATGGAATACATGGGCTATAAACAAACAGCGAAATCCCTGCAAGATATTTGGGAAGAAATCCGCGCCCTGGCGCCTATCTTTAAAGGCACAACCCTGGAGGTCCTGGATGAAGGCCACTTCTGGCCGGGAGGGCGGCCCATTTGTTCCGTCAATGATTTTGCACAAACGAAAGGTAAGATTCCCTTCAGCCCACCGCTTAATCACGAAGCGGCATTCCTGGCAGGGAAATGGGCGGATAGCGTAGAAAAATGGTTCGTGCAGTATTTTGAGGAAAAAGGTCTTAAAGCATAAGGATACTAAAAAATCAAGGAGGTTAAACGATGGCAGCAAAAGTTATTTCCGGAAAACAGGTCGCTGAAGAAATTAGGGGAGAACTAAAGCAAAAAGTCGCTGAACTGAAGGAAAAGGGGATTGTCCCCGGTCTGGGTGTGGTGCTGGTAGGTGAGGATCCCGCTTCGATTTCCTATGTCACCAGCAAGGCAAAGGGATGCTAAGAGATCGGGATGTACGAAGAAACCATCCGACTGCCGGCAGATGCGACAGAAGAAGAGGTATTGAAGACCGTTGATGGACTGAACAAGGACCCGAAAATTAGCGGCATTCTCGTCCAACTTCCCTTACCGGACCACATCAGCGTTGACCGGGTTATCGGCTATATTTCACCGGAAAAAGATGTAGATGGATTCCACCCCGTTAACCTGGGCAAATTGCTGCGGGGAGAGCCCTGTCCCCTGCCCTGTACACCCCACGGTGTGAAGCAGCTCCTGGTCCGCTCCGGGAATGATCCCGCCGGAAAACACGTTGTTGTTTGCGGTCGCAGCAATATTGTCGGGAAGCCTTTAGCGGCCATTTTAATGCAAAAAGCAGAAGGCGCCAATGCCGTTGTCACCGTGGTTCACACCGGGGCCAAGGACATCAGCTATTATACCAAGCAAGCGGATATTTTAGTGGCTGCCATGGGACGTCCAAATGCGATTACGGCAGATATGGTGAACGAAGGCACGGTAGTGATTGACGTTGGCGTGAATCGTGTTCCAGATTCTTCGAAAAAAAGCGGTTTCCGCCTGGCTGGAGACGTCGATTATGAGCCTGTTGCAGAGAAAGCGTCATACATTACCCCGGTACCGGGTGGAGTGGGCCCGATGACCGTCACCATGCTGCTTTATAATACCGTTGAGGCAGCGATCTGGTTAAACCAGGGTTAGGAGGTAGACTGGATGCCCGCCAACCTGATTAAAGGGGATGAAGTGGCAGAAAGCGTTCGCACAGAAATTGTGAAAGAGCTGGGCCGCATCTATGATGAAACGGGCCTGGTCCCCGGTCTTGCCGTTGTATTGGTCGGGCAAAACCCTGCTTCCCTGTCGTATGTGATCAACAAGGAAAAACAGAGTAAGAAGTTGGGGTTCTATTCAGAAGTTCGGCGCTTGCCAGAGGATATCTCCCAGGATGACTTGCTTGAGGTGATAGAAGAACTCAACGAGGATGAAAAAATCCACGGTTTCATGGTGCAGCTGCCCCTGCCTGAACACCTTGACGAGCGCGCCATCTTGACAGCGATTGATCCTGAAAAAGATATTGACGGCACACATCCCATTAATATGGGCAAACTGTTTAGTGACGAAAAGGGCTTCATCGCCTGCACGGCACACAGTATTTTGCACATGATCGAACACACGAAGCAGCCGGTGTATGGAAAATCTGCCGTGCTGATTGGCCGAAGCAACATTGTGGGCAAGCCCCTGGCCTTGATCCTGCTGCGAAGAAATGCCTCCGTGACCCTATGCCATTCGAAAACGGTCGGCTTAGCGGACATTTGTCGCGAAGCGGATATCCTGGTCGCTGCTGCGGGCAGTACAGGGTTGGTCAAGGGCGACTGGGTCAAGCCTGGCGCCATCGTAATCGACGTGGGTGTAACCCAGGTAGGAGACAGGCTCGTGGGCGACGTGGATTTTGACCAGGCGAAGGAAGTTGCGAGTTGGATATCACCCGTTCCAGGAGGCGTAGGGCCCATTACGATTACGATGTTGATGTGGAATGCGTTGGAAGCGTTTAAGTACAAGCTTGAAATCTGAACGGGGATAAGACGGCTTTATTGAAGAATAGGCATTTCAACCACGAAGAGGTCAGCTTTGGGGCCAGTGGATTACTCAGCTGGCCTCAAAGCTGGAAATGCCGCTAGGGGGTCAAACATGGCCGCAAAAATTATTGATGGAGAACAGGCTGCAGTCGAGGTCAAGGAAAAGATCAAGCAAGATATTCAGTCTTTAAGTTCAGAAAAAGGCATTACACCTGGATTGGCGATCCTCGTTGTGAAAAGTCCTGTCGGCCGGGTCCACATTGCACAATTGAAAGAACGGACATGCCGACAGCTAGGGATCAAGTGCCGGGTCTTTAACCTGCCCGAAACCACAACGGATGAAGAAATTATCCACCTGATTGAACGACTCAACGATGCCGATCCTGTCCACGGGATTAACATTCACCCTCTACCACCTCACCTGGACCACACCCTGATCTCGCAAATCGTAGAACCCCGCAAAGATGTCGAAGGGCTGCATTTTTTAAATATGGGAGATTTTTTAATCGGGGAGCACCATATGCCGCCTTTCGTGGCCAAGGGGATTGTTAAGCTGATTGATTCAACCGGTGAAAAGATTGAAGGCAAAAGGGCTGTTGTTGTCGGACGCAGCCAGCTTGTTGGAAAACCGATAGCTTTCATGCTGCTGGAAAGAAATGCAACTGTCAGTATCGTTCATTCCCAGACCCCGGATCTTTCCGCTTTCACGGAGCACGCGGATATCCTGGTAGTTGCCGTGGGGCACCCCTATACCATCACGGGGGAGATGGTGAAAGAGGGCGCAATCGTGATCGATGTTGGCCTAACCCAGGTTGGAACCCGCCTGGTGGGCGATGTCGACCACGCCGAAGTGCAGGAAAAGGCCAGCTGGATTACCCCGATCACGGGTGGCGTTGGCCCCGTGACCATCGCGATGCTGCTGGACAACCTGGTCGAGGCCTGTAAGCTGTTATGAAAAAGGATCTCATTTACCGTGTATCCCAGGTTAACCGCTACCTGAAACAGCTATTATTCCAAGATACCCTTTTACAGGATATCCAGGTCCTGGGTGAAATATCGAATTTCAAACATCATAAGCCCTCGGGACACATGTATTTTACGCTAAAAGAAGAAGATCAAATCTTGCGTGCCGTTTTTTTTAAACACAAGAACCAGCACCTTACTTTTTTACCGGCCGAGGGGATGAGCGTGATCGCCCGGGGCAGCACCTCGATCTATGAACGCAGCGGGTATTTTCAACTGTATGTCGAGGAACTGGAACCTGAAGGACAGGGGGCGCTCTACCAGGCCTTTGAACAACTCAAAGAAAAACTACAAGAACAAGGGCTTTTTGATGCGGCGCACAAAAAGCCCTTGCCCTATATTCCAAGGAAGGTTGGAGTGATCACTTCCCCCGGTGGCGCAGCGATTCGAGATTTTATGACTACCCTGCAGCGGAGATTTCCCCTGGTCCAGCTGACCATCTTTCCTGTGGCCGTGCAGGGAAAAGAGTCTGCCGCACAAATCGTTAAGGCCCTGGAGACGATGGACCGGCGGAGGGAGTTTGATGTGCTGGTCCTCACCCGCGGCGGCGGTTCCCTGGAAGAGCTGTGGTCTTTTAATGACGAAGGCGTCGCCCGGGCCATTTTTCAAGCGAAAACTCCCGTGATTTCAGCTGTCGGGCACGAAACGGATTTCACCATCGCAGATTTTGTTGCCGACTACAGGGCTTCAACACCTACTGCAGCGGCGGAGCTCCTTGCCCCTGATAAAAACGAGCTGGAAAAACAGCTCCAGGTGATGAGCGTTCGCCTGGAAACCGCAATGAAGAACAGCCTCGCAGGCCGGCTGCATTTGCTGAAGCACCTTTCCAGCGCCAGGTTCCAGCGGTATTTGCGCGATAAGATCAATTACCACCTGCAGAGAATCGATGAGCTGTGGTCGAGGATGACGCGGAGCATCAAGCACGATTTACAGATCAAGCGCGCCACGGTAAAAAACCTGGAAGATCGCCTGCAGGCGTTGGATCCTACACGGGTTTTGGGGCGGGGATTTACCCTGGTCGTGGATGAAAATCAACAGCTGATCAAGCGCATCGGGCAGATAAAGGAAAATTGTGAGGTAGAAATTATTTTTGTCGATGGACGGGCTCGCTGCCTGGTCAAAGGAACCCAAAAAACAGGGGAGTAGCTCATTCCCGTGTTAACCTGTTAAAGGAGGGAAGTTTGCCTTGACGGAGAAGCCTTTAGAAGACCTATCCTTTGAAGAGGCCATCAAAAAACTGGAAATCACCATTGAAAAACTGGAGAAGGAAGAGCTAACCCTGGAAGAAACCCTGCAAAATTTCCAGGAAGGGATGAAGTTGACCCAACACTGTAAAAGGATCCTGGGCCAGGCGGAAGAAAAAGTTGAACTGCTCCTCGAAGATGGGACAACAGTAGAGTTCAGCACTGAGAACGATCTGGCATAAAGAAGCTGAGGAGTATTTCAGGAGACGAGGGTTGCGGCATGAAGAACAATCCGGAGCTTTTCAAGAAACAGGCTGCGCTTGTGGAACAGGCCATGGACCTCTACTTACCCGCGAAGGACTGCTATCCCCAGAACATTCATAAAGCCATGCGCTACAGCGTTTTTGCAGGAGGAAAACGCATCCGCCCCACCTTACTCCTGCTTGCCACGGAGCTCTTCACGGAAAACACCTCCCAGGCTGTGCCGGCAGCATGTGCCGTGGAGTTTATTCACACGTATTCCCTGATCCACGACGATCTGCCCGCCATGGACGACGATGCCTACCGACGGGGTCAGCCGACCTGCCATAAGGCCTTCGGTGAAGCCATTGCCATCCTGGCGGGAGACGCTTTGCTGACCCTGGCCTTTGAGGTTTTGAGCCTCCATAACCCTGCGGCGGGCCACAACCCTTTTTCCGCTGCTTATGCTTTGCACGTCACGCCCGCGACCCGGCTGCGGGTGATCCATGAAGTTGCCCAGGCTTCCGGTGTCAACGGCATGATCGGGGGCCAGGTTGTCGACATGGAATCTGAAGGGCAAAACCCTGACCAGGACGTGATCGCTTACATCAACCAGAAAAAAACCGGCGCTTTGATCGAGGCTTCCCTACGAGCCGGTGTACTGCTGGGAGGAGGCCGGGAGGAGGACCTGTCCCGCCTGGGTCGTTTCGGCGCATTATTGGGCGAAGCGTTTCAACTGGTTGACGACCTTCTCGATGTGCAGGGAGATCTGCATAAAATGGGTAAAGCAGCCGGGATGGATGCGCAGCGGGAAAAGGCCACCTTTTTGGCGTCCCAGGGTCTGCAAGAGACCATGGACAGGCGTGACGAACTCTATCACCAGACCGTATCCCTCCTGGCGCCCTACGAAGAAGCGGCCAGGTCCCTGCAAGAAGTCACCGGGTTCGTTTTTTACAGGGACTACTGATGGATTGTTCCCTGGTTGATCACAAGCAGGCATTTGTAAAATCTTGAGATAAAGAAAGCAGTGTGCTATAATTGAATTGGGACATAGGTGGTGCAGTATTCTAGTTAGGCAAACGCTTCTGAAGGCGGGCCTAAAAATCCGCCAAAGGGCACATCGATGAAGTTCCTGGTGCCGGCTGCCGAAGCCCAGTCGGGGGTTGGTGCTGGGAGTTAAGGAGGATGGGGCGATCTACAAAGGCATGTAGGCGTTGACCCTACCTCCGTGGAGACCTAAGTTCGTGGTTAATTGCCTTACTGGGAAAGCGCTACGGCTTAGGCTAGAACCTGTGTGCGGCAGACGCTGGGCACAGTGTAGCCTGCCTTGAGTGGTTCTGCGGGGAGAAAGGCAGCGTGCTGTCTTAGGAAACCAGGACTGCAAAAGAGGCTAGGAAGCGTAAATGCACTATCGAGGAAAACTCCTAGACTGTTCCCACCTTCGGGAGATCTTGCGGGGATTAAAGTGCGGTCTTAGTGGCAATCCAGCCCTGCCGGTGGCAACACGGCAGAGATGCCTTTAAAAGGAAACTGCCCTCTGGCAACAGCGTGGCAGGCATCTGGGAAAACCTGCTGGACCTGAAGCCGTAAAGTTTACCCGCATGATTGCCACCTAGGTCCTTTATCAATAATGAGGTGTTTGAGGTTTTGGTCAACAACAAGCAAGCCCAGAGAAAGCAAAGAACGGTTCGCTGGATCCTTCAAGCCAGTATCTGGACTTTTTTTTTGGCCTCTGGTTTTGCTCTGATCACCCGGCTGCTCGTGCAGGGGATCAATTCCACCGTTGTTTCCTTTGTGATCCTTTTTCTGATTATTTTTATCGGCATCCTGTTTGATACCATTGGAACAGCCGTGGCGGCAGCGGATGAAACCCCTTTTCACTCCAAGGCTTCAAAGAAAATTTACGGGGCCAAAAAAGGGATTTATTTAGTTAAAAACGCTGAAAAAGTGGCCAATTTTTGCAACGATGTGATCGGGGACATCAGCGGTGTGATCAGCGGCACCATCGGGGCCTTCATCATTATCAATCTCGCTCTCTTGCGCCCGGGGGTAAACGAACTGTACTTGAACATCTTTCTCGCGGGGATGATTGCCGCGATCACCGTGGGGGGGAAGGCCGTAGGAAAGTACCTGGCGATCAATCATTCCACGGAAGTGGTTTTCTTGGCGGCGCGGTTTATGACAACCGTGGAAAAAATAACTTTTTGGGGAACAAACACGCAACAACAACGGCGTGGTTAATTCCCGGGGGACGTGAGTGCTGTTTTGAGTTCGCTCCTGGAAAGCATCAACAAACCTGGAGATTTAAAAAAACACAACGTGCAAGAGCTGGAGCGCATCGCCGCGGAAATCCGCCGCTTGATTGTATCTGTGATCGCGAAACAGGGAGGCCACCTGGCTTCCAGCCTCGGTGTCGTCGAATTGACGCTGGCCCTCTACAGCGTGTTTGCCCCCCCTGAAGATCGGGTAATCTGGGATGTGGGACACCAGAGTTATGCGCATAAAATCGTCACGGGTCGCCGGGAGCAGTTTAAGACCATTCGCAGCTATGGCGGCATATGTGGTTTCCCCAGGAGAGATGAAAGCATCTATGATGCCTTTAACGTAGGGCACAGCAGCACTTCCATATCCGCTGCGCTGGGGGTCGCCCGCGCAAGAGATTTAAAACAGCAGAAGAACCACGTTGTTGCCGTCATCGGTGACGGGGCTTTGACCGGTGGGATGGCTTTTGAAGCCCTTAATTATGCCGGTGTTGCCAATACCGACCTGATTGTCGTCTTAAACGATAACGAACTCTCCATCAACGAGAATGTGGGGGGGCTGCCATCTTATTTGGCAAGGTTGCGCACAGATCCAAAGTACTCCAGGCTCAAGGAAGACCTGGAACATGTCCTGGGGCGCATTCCCCATATCGGAAAAACCATGGTTCGTTCCGCCGAGCGGATCAAGGACAGCCTCAAGTACCTGCTGGTTCCCGGCATCCTGTTTGAAGAGTTAGGATTTACTTACCTGGGGCCCATTAATGGCCACAATATTTTGCAGCTCCAGGAACTGTTCCGCCAGTCCAAAACGATCAAGGGGCCGGTTTTGATCCATACCGTGACAACGAATGGTAAAGGCTACGAGCCGGCAGAAGAAGCACCCCAGAAATTTCACGGCGTTAGTAAATTTGATCCACAAACCGGCAGGTTCCCTCCCAGGCGCAAATCTCCTACATACAGCCAGCTTTTCAGTGCGTCCTTAAACCAGCAGGCAGCCCAGGACCCTTCCATCATCGCCCTGACTGCGGCCATGGCCGCGGGCACAGGGCTGGAGTCTTTTGCCGCCAGGTGGCCGGAGCGGTTTATCGACGTGAGTATTGCCGAGCAAAACGCGGTAACCATGGCGGCAGGCCTGGCTGCCGAGGGGTTTAAACCGGTCGTAGCGATTTACAGCACTTTTTTGCAGCGGGCGTACGACCAGATCGTACACGATGTCAGCTTGCAGGGGCTGCCGGTACATTTCGCCGTGGATCGAGCAGGACTGGTGGGCGAAGATGGAGAAACTCATAACGGTTTATTTGATCTGGCGTACTTACGCCACCAGCCGGGGATTACCTTAATGGCCCCTGCAAGCGGGGCGGAATTAACGGCAATGTTGAAGCTGGCCTTGACCCTGGATGCCCCCTCGGCGATTCGCTATCCCCGGGGCGCTGCGGCAGAACCCCTCCCCCCGGAACCCTGTGAGCTGGTTTACGGCCAGGGCCAGGTGCTCAAAGAAGGCCATGATCTCTTGATCCTGGCTGCAGGTTCCATGGTGCAAGCCGCCCTGGAAGCCCATGAATCCCTTTTAAAAACAGGCATAAAGTCCTGTGTATTAAATCCTCGGTTTATTGTTCCCCTAGATGATGAACTCATTTGCCGTTGGGCAAAACAATGTAAAAATATCCTCACGATAGAGGAAGGAATTACCCGGGGCGGTTTCGGCAGTGCCGTGCTTGAATTATTTGCGGAAAAAGGGTTAACGGATCTCCGGGTGAAAACCATGGGTGTGGATGATCCCTGCACCGGTCATGGCAGCCGGGATCAAATCCTGGAGATTGTCGGCTTGACGGCGGGGGGCATTATCCGGGAGGCAAAAAAGCTTTGTAAAATTCGAGAGAAAGTGTAAGGAGCTTTCCATGAGAGGGCACACGGAAAAAGATCGCCTGGATAACCTGCTTGTACGCCGGAAGCTGGTAGAGACGAGAAACCGGGCCCGGACAGAAATCATGGCGGGCAATGTGCTGGTTGACGGCAACGTGAAAGATAAACCCGGTTTTTTGGTCCCGGTATCGGCTGAGATCCAGCTGAAAAAACCGCTGCACCCCTTCGTCAGTCGCGGGGGCTTGAAACTCGAGAAAGCCCTGCAGGAATTTCGGGTTGAACTTGTGGGCAAAACAGTTCTCGACATCGGGGCCTCCACAGGCGGATTTACCGATTGTGCTCTCAAACACGGCGCCTCCCTGGTTTATGCCGTAGATGTGGGTTTTGGCCAGCTGGCCTGGGAGCTGAGAAATCATCCCCGCGTAATCAACCTGGAGCGCTTGAATGCCCGGGACTTGAAACGGGAGCACCTGGACAGAAACCCGGACCTGGCGCTCATCGATGTATCCTTTATCTCCCTGCGACGTATTCTACCCGCGGTGGCCGACTTCCCGGTAGAGGAGGTCATCTGCCTGGTGAAACCACAGTTCGAGGCTCAAAAAGCCCAGGTTGGGAAAAAAGGCGTGGTAAAAAACGCCGCGGTGCATCGAGAACTGCTGTTGAAGATCACTGCTGCGGCAGCGCACCTGCATTACAGGTGTCTGGGTTTAACCTATTCCCCGGTGCAGGGCCCCCGGGGCAATATCGAGTTTTTCGTGCATTTAAGGTACGATCAGATGAAGGATCGTTTTCTCGGCCAGGAGGAACTGGAGCCGTGGATCAGGACCGTGGTCGAGGAAGCGCATCTCTTTTTTACAAAGAAAGAGAAAACAACTCCCCTTCTTTGAAAAGAGCCGTGGTGAAACGAGGTTTTCAATTAAACTATAAGGGTGATGGAACCTGTTTAAAGGTATCGGTGTGATTCCCAACTGGCAAAAAAAGAATACCCATGAGGTCATTGCAAAGATTCAAACGTTTTTTGCAAAACACAATGTCCCCGTTTACATCGTGCCGGAACGTTCTCCCCTGCTGCACCTGCCGTCACCGATCAAGGACCTGGAGGCATGGCCTGCACGGGTGGATGTTGTGATTGTCGTGGGTGGCGATGGGACTTTTCTGCGCGTGTCCAGGGAACTGGCCCACATGGATCTTCCCATACTGGGGGTTAACATGGGACACAAGGGGTTCCTGGCAGAGATTGAAGTCCCGGAACTGGAACAATACCTGGAGTTGTTAATAGAAGGAGACTACCTGCTGGGTGAACGGATGATGCTCCAGGCGGACGTGATCCGCAGGGGCCAGCCCTACAAGTCCTTTATTTCCTTAAACGACGTCATTATCTCCCGGGGGCCTTTTTCCAGGATCATCAGGTTGAATACATACGTAAACGATGATTTCCTGGAGTGTTACCCCGGCGATGGCATGATCATCGCCAGTCCGACCGGTTCGACAGGATACTCCCTATCGGCGGGAGGCCCTATTTTAAACCCCATGTTAAAGGCCCTGGTCATTACCCCTATCTGCCCGCACCTCTTATACCAGCGCTCGGTCGTTGTCCACATGGAAGACCTGGTGACCGTCAACGTCGCAACAAAACAGGGGGAGGTCTTCCTCACTTTTGATGGACAGGAAGGGTTTGCCCTGCAGTATCAGGATGTGATCAAGGTGCAAAAAGCCAGCTGCGTGACCCGGGTGGTCAATTTTCGCGGGCACAACTTCTATAAACTTCTGCATGACAAGCTGATGGATGCCTAGCGACAGGGACGAAGCCCGGATGTCCCTTCGCCTCCTGGCCAGGATTGAATATGAGACGATTCGCTTCCCTGCGACGGGGTTGCTGATGGAGGTTCTGCCTTGCTGGTTTTTCTGTCGATGAAGAACTTCGCCTTAATTGAAGAGCTTTCTTTTGATCTCCACCCGGGCTTGAACGTCTTAACCGGGGAAACAGGGGCCGGCAAATCTATCGTTGTGGGTGCGATCAGCCTGCTCCTGGGAGAAAGGGCTTCCAGCGAGCAGATTCGCTCCGGCTATGACAAAGCCTTGATCGAAGCGGCCTTTACCTGGTCCGGGGTCCAACCGGCCCTGGCCGCGAAACTGGGGGAGATCGGGGTTGATCCAGCGGAGAACTTAATTGTTTCCAGGGAGATCTCCTCAAGCGGCCGCAACGTCTGCCGGGTGAATGCCCGCATGGTGCCCCTGTCCACCCTGAAGGAAATAGGCCGCTTCCTGGTTGACCTGCACGGGCAGCACAGCCATCAATCCTTGCTGTTCGCGGAGCAGCAACTTCTCCTGCTGGACGAGTTCGGCGGAGAGAACGTGCTCACGGAGCGAAGGCATTGGCAGTCCCTCTACCAGAAACGGCAGAAAATCCAGCAGATGCTAAGGGAGCTGGGAGAAAACCCCCGGGAAAGGGCCCGCAGGTTGGAGCTGCTGTCTTACCAGCAGGATGAAATTGAAGCAGCCGCCCTCGATCCACAGGAAGAAGAACGCCTGCAGCAGAAGCTTGCTTTGCTGGATAACCAGGAAAAACTGCTGGCGGCAGTACACCGGGCGTACCATGAACTTTACCAGGGTGAGCCTGAAACAATACCGGTTTTGGATCGAATCATCCGTATAAAAGACGAGCTGCTTGCGCTCAGCCGCTTTGATCCGGAATTTCAAGGGTATGCCGCTATCCTGGAAGAAGCCTCAGCAGGATTAACGGAGTTAAGCCACGAGCTCTTCCGTTACCAGGACCGCCTCGCCTTTTCGCCGGAGGAGCGCCAGGAGACGGAAGATCGCCTGGAAACCTATCGAAATTTGAAAAGAAAATACGGTCAAACGGTGCAGGAGGTGCTGGCCTTTCAAGAAAGATGTCAAAAGGAGATCGAAGACCTGGAAAACAGCGAAGCCCGGGCAACAGAGCTGGAAAAGGAACGGCAAACCATCGAGGAGCAGATGGAGCACTGCGGTGTCGCCCTTTTTGAAAAACGGAAAGCCGCCGCAGAAACCGTCGAATCGCTGATGATCGAGCTGCTGCAGGAGTTGGGGATGAGCGGCGGGAAATTCCAGGTTTCTTTTCGCCAGAAGGAAAAGCCCGACCGCCTGGGGAAAGAAGACGTGGAGTTTTTGTTTTCGGCAAACCCGGGTGAAGCACCCAAGCCCCTGTCCAAGATTATTTCTGCCGGGGAAATGGCCCGGGTGATGCTTGCTTTAAAAAGCATCCTGGCTGAACAGGATCAGATTCCCACCCTGATTTTTGATGAAATCGACAGCGGAATCGGGGGGAAAACGATCCAAAGGGTGGCTGAAAAGCTGGCAGATCTCAGCGCGTATCACCAGGTCATTTGTGTCACCCACAGCCCTCATATCGCCGGCAAGGCTCATCACCAGTACAACATTTACAAGGAACCCAGTGGAAGCCGCACGGTAACCCGGCTGAAATACCTGGACACAGACATGCGCATTCACGAAATCGCCCGCATGCTGGGAGGCGAGGAGAGCAGCGAAATTACAAAGCGCCACGCCGAAAAGCTGTTGGAAAAAGAACAGGAAAGAGCGTGATGATCTCTTGCAGTTGCAGCTGAGCCCTGTTCCGGGTGCCTTGCAAGCAGGGAAACAAAGGTTTATGCCTGGGCAAGCTTGATAACCAATAAACGAAATTAAATGAAATAATGAAGAAGCGAAAAACAAGGAGGTGTCACTTGCTTTAACGACCCGGTTAAGGCAAACAAAAACGATGAACTTTGACTTCACGCCAGAACAGGTAGACATGCGAAAAGCCGCCCGCGAATATGCGGAAAAAGCCATGATTCCCGTTGCAGCCAGGTACGACGAGGAAAATGAGACACCCATCGACCTGCTCAAAGAAATGATCCACCAGGGATACAGCACCATGACGATCCCTGAAGACTACGGCGGAGGCGGGATGGACTGTGTGACCTCCTGCCTGGTTGTAGAAGAGCTGTCCCGGGGCTGTGCCGGGATCACAACCAGCGCTGCAGCCAATTCTCTGGCCGCTTACCCCATCCTGGTGGGTGGGAGCCATGAGCAAAAAGAAAAATACTTAACCCCTCTTTCTGAAGGAAAGTTTGCCGCGTTCTGTTTAACGGAGCCCGGCGCGGGCTCTGACGCCGCCGCCATTTCTACCCTGGCAAAGAAGGTCGACAAGGGCTACATGATCAACGGGCGAAAATGTTTCATCACCAACGGCGGCATTGCAGACTATTATACCGTCTTCGCCACTGTTGACCGCTCCCGGGGTGCGCGGGGACTCACGGCGTTCGTGATAGAACGCGATTTTCCCGGCCTGGAGCCCGGGAAAAAAGAGAATAAAATGGGTATCCGGGCCTCCAATACCTCGGAAGTTCTTTTTGAAGATGTCTTCGTGCCGGAAGAAAATGTTTTGGGCAAGGAAGGCGGCGGTTTTCGGATTGCCATGACGACCCTGGATATTTCACGCCCCATGGTCGTGGCCATGGCCGTGGGCATTGCCCGGGCCGCATATGAACACGCTGTGAGCTATGCCCGGGAGCGAGAGCAGTTCGGCAAGCCCATCAGTTCTTTCCAGGCCATTCAGTTCAAACTGGCAAACATGGCCATGAAAATTGAAGCAGCCAGGCTGCTGGTGCTGCAGGCGGCGTTTAAAGTGGACAGGCAAGAAAAACACTTATCGGCTCATTCTGCCATGTCCAAAGCATTTGCCGGGGATATGGCCATGGAAGTCACCACCGATGCCCTGCAGGTGATGGGCGGTTACGGCTATATGAAGGATTATCCCATGGAGAAATACATGCGGGATGCCAAGATCATGCAAATTTACGAGGGAACCAGTGAAATTCAACGACTTGTGCTGGCTAATGAAGTCTTGAAGGGCCGGGTTTAGCCCTTAACCCAGCGCGATAAAAAGGATGTGTGCAAGAATGGCGGGCGGCAATGACCTGGTCATAGACTTCCATCTCCACGTAGGCAGCCGGGAGATGACGAAACCTTTCGTCTGGGAATGGATTGAAAGTTTTGTCCCGCGAGGAAGCGGCCTGGACAGGGGATCAGATTCCCGGGGAGAAATTGACCCGGGCAAGCTTTCCGAACTCTTAAAAGAAAGCGGGGTCGATTACGGGATTTGCCTGGCCGAATCTTCCCCGATCTCCACGGGGATAACCACCAATGAATACGTAGCGGAGTTCTGTCAAAAACACCCCCGGTTGATTCCTTTCGCCAATATAAATCCCTACCTGGTTACGCGGCCGGAAGAAGAGCTTCTCTACTGCCTGGATGATCTGCAGATGCGGGGACTCAAACTGCTTCCCTCGTACCAGCATTTTTATCCCCACGACCGCCGCATGTATCCCCTCTACCAGGTAGCCCAGGAGCGGGGAATTGTGGTGATGTCTCACACGGGCAGCTCCATTTTTCCCGGGACAAGACTGCGCTATGCCGACCCCATTTACTGGGACGATGTCGCGGTGGATTTCCCTCATCTGACCATTTTGCTCGTCCACAGCGGTCGCGGGTTCTGGTATGATCAAGCCGCCTTCCTGGCCCAGCTCCACCAAAACGTCTACCTGGAGGTTGCCGGGCTGCCTCCCCAAAATTTATTGAGTTATCTGCCCGGGCTGGAAAGACTTTCTTCCAAAACCATTTTTGGGACCGATTGGCCGGCTGTTCCCTCCATCAAGAAGAACATTGAAACCATCGAAGGGCTTCCCTTGTCGGGAGAAAGCAAGAGAAAGATCCTGGGTTTAAACGCAGCCCTGCTGCTGAAACTGCAAGATAAACCCTGAGGACAGGGTAATCAACCGGCAACGGAAGCAGGAGAGAAGCAAAGTCCCTGCTGGAGCCCTGGAGCCGGTTCCGGCATCACAAACTCTCTTAGAAGGCGGGGTGTTTCAAGTGGAGCTCGAAGAAAAAACACTGCGTTCCAGCTATCCCTTTCGTGGTAAGGTGGTTACCGTGCGCGTGGATGAGGTGCTGCTGCCCGACGGCAAGGAAAGCAAGCGGGAAATCGTGGAGCACGCAGGAGCGGTAGCGATCATACCAGTCAATGAGAAGCAGGAAGTGCTTTGTATCCGCCAGTTCAGGAAAGCTGCCGGGAAGGTTCTCCTGGAAATACCGGCCGGCCTGGTCGAGCAAGGAGAAACACTGGAGGCTTGCGCCCAGAGGGAACTGGCCGAAGAAATCGGGTTTATGAGCAACAATCTGGTGAAGCTTTCTTCCTTTTACCCATCACCGGGCTTTTCCAGCGAAATGATTCATGTCTACCTGGCACAAGAACTGGTAAAAAAGACCGTAGACAAGCCGGACGATGAATTTATTGCTCTCGAAAAGTTTCCCCTGAAAGAGGGGCTGAGCAAAATTCAAAGTGGCGTTGTAGAGGATGGAAAAACCATTATTGGCCTGCTGATGGCGCTGCAATACCCGGGGTTGTAGGGCCTTCTCCTGCCGCTTAAACATTTTAAAAGATTGTTATCTTTCCTAAACAATTTTAAAGGGTTTTTCAATAACCGCGTGGAATAAATGATCCGCGTGGAATAAATGATTATTGCTGCGGAATGTACTGAGCATGTTCCTCGAGGTTTCTCTGCCGCAGGGTCAATCCCGTGAGTTGAGTATAAGCAGGAACATCACCGATTGTTACCTGGACGATTTTGATCGCCGGGTTGCGGATTTATTGTAAAGGGGTTATCACCGGATGGAGCAGCTTTTGAAAGACTACATCTATCATCTTTCAGTGGAAAAAGGACTGGCCGACAACACCCTGGAATCTTACCAGCGAGACCTGAAAAAATACGTGTCATTTTTACAAAAGAACAATGTGCAATGTTTTAAAGAGACATCCAGGAAGCAGATCACCGATTACTTGAACCTGCAGCACGAAAACGGGCTGGCTCCTTCATCCATCAGCCGAAGTCTTGCCTCCCTTCGATCCTTTTACCAGTTCCTTTTAAAGGAACAGGTCATGCAAGAAAATCCCGCCACCGATCTCGAAACCCCGAGGATGGAAAAAAAACTACCCCATGTGCTCTCTTTTAGCGATATCGAACTTCTACTGGAACAGCCCCAGACCAATTGTGAAATCGGCATGCGAGATAAAGCCATGCTGGAACTCATCTACGCGACCGGCATCCGTGTCTCTGAGCTGGTATCCCTGAACCTGAATCATGCCAACATCAAGATGGGCTTCTTACGCTGTGACGGCAAGGGGGGAAAAGAGAGAATGATCCCGCTGGGATCGGTCGCCATCCATTGTTTGCAGGATTATTTGGCGCGCAGCCGAAGAAAACTTTTAAAGAACCAGGATGAAAAGGCGCTCTTTCTCAATCAGCACGGTAAAAGGTTGACGCGGCAGGGGTTCTGGAAGATATTAAAAAAGTATGTTCTGCGGGCAGGAATTAATGCGGATATCACGCCACACACGCTGCGCCATTCTTTTGCGACCCACTTGCTGGAAAATGGCGCAGATTTACGTTCTGTGCAGGAGATGCTGGGTCATGCAGATATCTCCACGACCCAAATTTATACCCAGCTGACACGGAAGAAAATCAAGGAAGTTTACGACCAGGCCCACCCTCGCGCCTAGCCGCCGCGATCTTCAGATTAGCCTTTGCCAGCGCCGGGTTAGAAAGCGGGTGATCGCATGAACGTAAAACGTGTTGTAATCCTGGTATTGGATGGCCTGGGGGTAGGTGCCTTGCCCGATGCCCATCTATACGGGGATGAAGGCAGCAATACCCTGGGTCATATTCTCTCCGCTTCTCCAGGTTATACGCTGCCGGGCCTCGTTTCCCTGGGCCTTGGTGAACTGGTAGACCCCCCCCTGGAGACAACCTCGCAGATCAGGGGTGCCCATGGTAAAATGGCCCAGCGATCCAGCGGCAAAGATACCATCTCCGGCCACTGGGAGCTTGCAGGTGTTCCCCTGGATCGACCTTTTCCCGTTTATCCCCACGGCTTCCCCGATGAGGTGATCAGCCTCTTTGAAGCCTACGTGGGGAAACCCGTTCTCGGCAATGTGGCCGCATCGGGAACGGAAATTATTAACCGTCTGGGCGAGCTGCATCTCGAAACAGGGCGTCCCATCGTCTATACTTCAGCAGATAGTGTCTTTCAGGTTGCGGCCCATGAAGACGTGGTTCCCGTGGAAACCCTTTATGGATGGTGTATGAAGGCGAGAAGGGAGATACTCCTGGGGAAGCACGCCGTGGGCAGGGTGATTGCGCGCCCCTTTCAAGGGTCAGCCGGTCATTTTTTTCGAACAGAAAACCGGAAAGACTTTTCTTTGCCGCCCCCCGCACCGACTTTATTAGACGCCGTTAGCCAGGCCGGGCTCGAGGTCTGGGTGGTTGGCAAAGTCTATGATATATTTTCAGGACAGGGAATTACCCGGCACCAGCAAGACCGGGGTAATAAAGCCATCATGCGCAGCTTGATGGAGTGTATCGAGCAGCCTTTTGAGGGGGTCATGTGGGCGACCCTGGTTGATTTTGATATGCTCTATGGTCACCGCAACGATGCGGAAGGATTTCTGGGGGCGCTGGAAGTTTTTGATCAATTTTTAAGGCTCTTTCTCCGTCGCTTACTGGAGGAAGATGTACTTTTTATCACGGCTGATCACGGCTGCGACCCGACTTTCGCAGGCACGGATCACACCAGGGAATATGTGCCCCTGCTTGTTTACGGCCGCCAGGTCAAGGCACGGTCCCTGGGTACCCGCAAGAGTTTCGCGGATCTTGGGGCAACGGTTGCCGACCTGCTGGGTGTTGCCGCATCGCTGGAAGGGAACAGTTTTGCCCGGGATCTCACTTAGAGGGAGTTCAAAACATGCAGGCACTGGATTTGATTATTAAAAAGCGAGACGGCCAAAGCCTGTCTCCCGAGGAAATTCAATTTTTAATCCATGATTACAATACCGGGGCCATACCGGACTACCAGATGGCCTCACTGCTGATGGCCATTTATTTCCAGGGCTTAAACGCCAAGGAAACCAATGCCCTCACCACGGCACTGGCCAATTCCGGGGAAGTGCTGGATTTTTCATCCCTGGATAAAACCGTGGTGGACAAGCACAGCAGTGGCGGGGTTGGCGACAAGGTTACCCTGGTTCTGACCCCAATAATTGCTGCCGCAGGAATCCCTGTGGCAAAAATTTCTGGACGCGGATTGGGCTTTACCGGGGGCACCATCGACAAACTTGAAAGTATCCCCGGCTTTAATGCCCGGCTTTCACCCCAGCGTTTTAAAGAGATCGTCCAGGACAATAACCTGGCGATCATGATGCAAACCGAGGGTTTAACTCCGGCTGAAGGGAAGCTTTACGCCCTGCGAGACGTGACGGGAACGGTGGAAAACATCTCCCTGATTGCGGCGTCCATCATGAGTAAAAAATTAGCCGCAGGAACCCAGGCCATCTTGTTAGATATCAAGACGGGGCGTGGGGCTTTCATGGAAAGCCTGGATGACGCGTTTAACCTGGCCGAGATTCTTGTCCGGATTGGGAAGGACATGGACCGCCGCGTGGTCGCTGTTGTTTCGGATATGAGCCAGCCCCTGGGTTTCGCTGTTGGTAATGCCCTGGAGGTGATCGAGGCGGTGAAGGTGCTGCAAGGTCACGGGCCCTGGGACGTGGAGCGGCTTTGCGTACAGCTGGCCGGATACATGTTTGCCATGGTGGGCAAAGTAAGAAATCCCGAAGAAGGCCAGGAGCAGGCGGAAAAACTGCTGAAAAACGGGAGTGCTTACCAGAAACTTAAAGATACCGTCAAGGCACAGGGAGGAGAGGTCGCATACCTGGAAAACACGGATCTCTTTCCGAAAGCCCGGATTATCCATAAAGTGAAAGCAAAAACAGCGGGTTACCTCTGTGAAATCGATGCCAAGCGGGTGGGCCGGGCTGCCGTCTGGCTGGGTGTGGGGCGTATGTATAAAGATCAGCAGATCCGGCCGGAGGTGGGTGTGATCTTAAACCGCAAAATCGGGGACAGCGTGGTTAAGGGTGAAACCCTGGCCTTTGTGCATGCGAACGATGAAGCTTCTTTGAAAAATGCCGGTAAAGAACTGGCAAATGCCTTTAATATCTGCGGTGAAAAGGTTGAATCTCCCCATTTAATCTACGGCGTAGTTCCCCCGTTTCCCAGCTAACGAAAAGAGCCCCTGCAGCCGTGATCACGGCATACTTCTCTATAAATGGGAGCATATACCACGATATGGTATAATGGGAACGTGCATGCAGTCGCGAACCCGTACCGGCCAGAAACTAACCCCGCTTAGAATAAGTTGAAAGGGTTCTTGGCAATGACCAATCTCCTTCCCTTGATCAACGAGCGACTTACCAGGGATCTGCAAATATTATTTTACCTCTCCAGTTACTGTGCCCGTCAGGGCGGCTGGCGGATCTATGCCGTGGGAGAATTTGTGCGGGACCTTTTTCTCCAGCAACCCACCCAAGAAATATCCCTGTTAATTGAAGGCTCAGCCGTTGATTTTGCCCATCGCTTACACAAACTCTTTGCCGGCCGACTGCGGGTCATGGAAAAATTTGGCACGGTAGATTTTTTTTTGCAAGACCATACCGTGTTGAAAATGACCACGGCCAGGCGGGAGTTTTCTTTACAAACTGCGGACGAAGCGCCTGGAGACGAGGCGTTTTTGAAGAGCGATTTGTACAACCGTGATTTCACGATCGATACCATGGCCTGTTCTTTGAATACGGATACCTATGGGAGATTATACGATTTTTTTCGCGGAAAGGACGACCTGGACCAGGGGCTGATTCGCGTTCTTTATAAACTCAGTTTCGTCGACGAACCACTCCGGGTTTTTCGGGCCGTGCGCAGTGAGCAGAGGTACCGATTCGCACTTGAAAAAGAAACATACGAGCAATTAATCGCGGCCGGTCATAACCAGTTAACCAGCCGCTTAAGTAAAGGAAGGTTGTACGAGGAAGCATTCTTGATCTTCAAGGAACCCTCACCTGTTGCCGTGCTTTCCCGTTTAAAGGAGCTGGGCCTGCTGGAGGTGCTGTTCCCCCGCACCCGTTTTAGCCAGAGGCTGTTTGAGAACCTGCAGGCCCTGGAGCGTATCCTGCAGGAGGGAGGAAAGTCTGCACTTTTTGATCGCAAGAAAATCGGCCTTACAGCCCTGTACTTGACGATGATTTTTGATGAAACCCCGGAACACGACTTGAAATACCTGTTATACGTGATGCGGCTGAAGAAAAAGCAGCGGGAAATTATCCTTGGTCTACGGGAGCGGATCCCCGCCCTGCTCCACGCCCTGGAACAAGAATTTATCACAGATTTCCACCTTGAACAGTTATTCAAAAACCTGCCGGAAGAAGCCTTTCCGCTGCTGTTGGTCTACGGACAGGGTAAATCCTTTACCCGGCACATCGGCCAGCACATGATGTTCAGAAAAAACAGCCCAACCCTGTCGCAGCGGTAGTTCTCCCGCGAACAGGCAGCGATTTCCGCATCTTTTTCAGGTATTGGTACAGAAGAAAGGAGATGGAAGATGTTTTTCTCTGGCGTTGACTTGCTTTACCGCATACCGGCCTTGTTGATTGCCCTGACCTTTCATGAATATGCCCATGCGCGCATGGCCTATGCCTGGGGCGATGCAACCGCGAAAAATGCGGGGCGCATGACACTAAATCCTATCTCTCACCTGGATCCCCTTGGCACCTTGATGGTAATGCTGGTCGGCTTTGGGTGGGCTCGCCCGGTTCCCATTAATCCCTTTCATTTCCGCCACCGGGAAAAGGGGCTGTTCTGGGTTTCCCTGGCCGGGCCGGGGACGAATTTGCTGCTGGCTTTTATCGCCGCACTGATATTGTTCTTAACCACGGGCAATCTTCCTTCTCTTTACCGCTGGGCTGCACCGGGAATCCTGGAAGGCATCTTGATCTGGGTCGTTTTTATCAATGTCTTCCTGGCGATCTTCAACTTCGTGCCCCTGCCTCCCCTGGACGGATCAAAAATTGTCCGGTCGCTGTTACCCCGTGCCTATGCGCATTACTACCAGAGCTTTGAAGCCTACGGGCCTTTTCTGCTGATCTTGCTCCTGGTCCTCGGGCTGCTCACACGGGTTTTGCTTCCCATCGCCTCCTTCATTATCGGGGGGATCAATTTGCTGGTCTTGATCCTCACCGGCCATTATTTTCTATAAACTGCTAGCATCACGGGAAAGGAATGGTATCTTTTGGCAGCAAAAAAGGGCATAATTTTGAGCGGCATGCGGCCGACGGGTCGCTTACACCTGGGGAACCTTTTCGGCGCCCTGGAAAACTGGATACATTTACAGGATCAGTACGAATGCTATTTCTGCGTGGTGGACTGGCATGCGTTAACCACCGCTTATGAGAGTCCCGGGAATATCCAGGAAGACGTGCGCGAGATGGTCATGGATTGGTTGAGCTGCGGGATTGACCCGGAAAAGGCCACGCTGTTTAAGCAATCCGATGTGATTGAGCATGCAGAATTACACCTACTCTTTTCCATGCTGACACCTTTATCCTGGCTGGAAAGGTGCCCCACGTACAAGGAACAGATGCAGCAGATGGAGGGGCGCAACCTGGCGACATACGGTTTCCTGGGATATCCCCTTCTGCAGGCGGCGGATATTTTGATCTACAAGGCCAATGCCGTGCCGGTGGGTGAAGATCAGGCGCCCCACATTGAACTGACCCGGGAAGTGGCCCGCAGGTTCAATTACCTCTACGGAAAGCAAATATTTCCTGAACCGGAAACCCTGCTCAACGAATTTAAAATCATTCCCGGGCTGGACAAGCGGAAAATGAGCAAAAGTTACAACAACTACATCGAGATCGCCATCGCGCCGGCGCAAATACCGGAAAAAGTGCGCATGATGATTACCGATCCGGCCCGCATCAGAAAAGATGATCCCGGTAACCCGCAGATTTGCAGCGTGTTTGCTTTCCAGCGGATCTTCAATGCGGAAGCGGTCGAGGCTATCGCGCAAGAATGTCGCGAGGGCACAATTGGCTGCGTGCAGTGCAAAAACCTCCTGGCCGGAAAAATGAAGGACTACCTGGAACCTATCTACCATCGAAGAAAAGAAATTGAAAGCAAGCCGCAGATCGTTGATGAAGTAATGGCCCGAGGGGCAGAACAGGCCAGGAATACGGCCCAGGCCACGATGAAAGAGGTGCGAGCAGCCATGGGGCTTATCTAAATCAGGATCAACAGGATCATGGTGTGATTGAGGCTGGCCAAAATGGGGGGACAGGATACCTGATTGCACTCCCGGTTTTTGAAGGCCCTTTTGACCTGCTTTTTCATCTCATTCAGCGAGAAGAAGTGGATATCTGGGAAATTCCCCTGGGAAAAATCACCAACCAATACCTGGCGCACGTTCAATCCCTGCAACAACTTGAGGTCGACCTGGCCGGTGAATTCCTGGTCATGGCCGCAGCCCTGCTCCAGCTAAAGTCGCGGTTGCTCTTACCCAGCCTGCCCGCCAGGTTAACGGACAAAGAAGAAACGGACCTTTTTTTTGGTTCCAAGGAAGAACTGGTGCGCTGTTTGTTAGAATACAGGAAAGCAAAAGTCATTGCCCTGGAACTCCACAAGCGGCAAGATGGCCAGCAAAGGGTTTTTTTGCGTTCCGGCTGGCAGCAGAAGATCATGCTGGTCAATCACCAAAAAATGATCTACCCCTTCGCCTATGACAGCCTCAAGCAGGCCGTGAAAAACTTGGGAAGGCGCCGGGAAAAAGAGTTGAAGCTCCCAGAACCCGTCCCCTTGCCTTATGAGAACTTGTCTTTTCGAGATACCTTAAGGCGCATCATGGATCGCATTAAAAACGTCCAAAAAGTTATTTTGACTTTCGAAGACTTTGTCAAAAGAAGAAGAGACAAATCTGAAATCGTGGTCACTTTCTTTGCCCTCCTGGAACTGGCGAGAAGGGGCCAGGTGCATTTAAGCCAGTACCGGCCTTTTAGCTCTATCCAGGTCATGCAGACACGTGGGGAAAATCACGCCGATGAACCCGGTGGACCCCCACTCTCGAGAAAATAGCTGTATCATATCAATACTATGTTGCCTGGAAGGGGTGATTTTCTTGGCTATTTCCCTGCAGGCTGTGCTGGAAGCGGGATTGTTTGCCAGCAGCGAACCGCTTTCTCTGGCGCAGCTGCAAAAAATGTGTGCCGCATCGGAGCAAGAAATTTTGGAAGCAATCACGGGGCTGCGGCGGGACCTGGAGAGTCAAACCCGGGGGTTAATTTTGCTGGAAAGACCCGAAGGATACCAGCTGGGCACAAAACCTGAAGCCGCCTCGAAGATTGAAAAACTTTTTGATGAAAATTGTATTTCACTGCCCTTATCCCAGGCAGCGCTCGAAGCCCTGGTGATCATTGCCCTGAAACAACCGGTGACCCGGCTGGAGGTTGAGCATATTCGGGGCGTTAAAACAGACGGTGTGATCGAAAACCTGGTCAAAAGAGGTTTCGTGGAGATCGCCGGTCGCAGGGAAGGACTGGGGAGACCTTTTTTGTATCGGACAACGGAAGAATTCTTCAATTATTTCGGCGTGCAAGATCTCGCTGAGCTGGAAACTTTTTTCAACGAGGAAATGGGGCACCTCTTGGAGGGAACGGAAAAAGACAGCGAACAGCGGCGCTGATTTTGCCTGCCAACCATCCAGGCCCTGGTTGGTGGATAAGCGGGATTTGATCACACCCACGGACACTCCCCCGGCAAGCGGAGCCCTAATGCTGTCGGTCCGTGGTTCGGGGGTTTAAGTGCTTGGAGAAGATGATGCGCCTTCAAAAGTATCTTTCCATGGCAGGGCTTGCTTCCCGGCGGGAGGCAGAGAGCATGATCAGGGACGGAAGGGTCAAGTTGAACGGCAGGACCGTTACGGCTATGGGCACGAAAGTGAACCCCCGGGAAGATATCGTCTCCGTCGATAACCGCAGGATCAGGATGAAAACGGCCCATCGCTACCTCTTGCTGCACAAGCCTGCGGGTTATCTGACCACTCGCAAGGATCCCTTTGGCCGGCCCACCGTGTTTGAACTCTTACCCGCTTTCACGGATCAACACCTGTTTTACGTCGGCCGCCTCGATTTCGATACCGAGGGAGTCCTGTTCATGACCAGTGACGGGGAACTGGCTTCCCGCTTGATGCACCCCCGCTACCAGGTGGAGAAGTCGTACCTGGCTTTGACCCGGGGAGTCATTCCGGCCAGGAAACTGAAATATTTTCGAGACGGGATGGTCCTGGGTCAAGAAAAAACTGCGCCGGCCCGGGCCGCAATCCGCCAGGTGAACAAGCAGGAGAATACGACCTGGCTGTCCATCACGGTTCACGAGGGAAAGAAACGGCAAATCAAGCGCATGTGCCAGCAGATCGGCCATCCCGTGCTCTACTTGAAAAGAGTTTCCTTTGCAAGCCTCGGGGTGGGAAATCTGCCCCCGGGTTCCTTTCGGCCATTGAACCGGGATGAAGTTCAAGAACTCTATCACAGGGTGGGCTTGCAGGCACCGTTTTCGCAAAATTCCTGCTGACACGGCCCCTCCAGCAGGATATTTCTTGCATTTCTCGAACTCTTTTAGGAAAAGGTTGATCATAAGTGCCTGCCAGGAAAATGCAATCATTTCTCATTTTAGGAGGATTGGCTTGTGTTTAAGCCCGATCTGGACAGCAGGGATTTAAGAGAGAAAAGGAAAAAAGAAGAACTGCCCGTGGAAAAGATCGAAGAGGAGAAGCCGGAAAAGCTCACCTTTAGAATTCGTTTTGACTATCGGGGGAATCCGCGCCCGGCCCGGTTCTTTTTCGGCAGGAAAAAAACAGAAGAGGTTGCAGAAGAGATCAGGGAGCAGCAAATCGCCCTCTGGCGAAACATGCCCTTGCAGGGCATCCAGGTAGAGAGCATCGATTTAGGGGAAATATACAGCCTCTACGATGAACATAAAGGAGAAGATATCGCTTTCGCACCGCTGGAAATACGGGTCCGTGCCGATACCATGGAAGATATCCTGCGGTTTGTCTTGCGAGAAGAATTTCGAAAAATTGAGATCCTGGAACCCTCTTCGATCAAATTGACCAGCAAGGAAGCGGAACGGTTTTTATTTAAAGTGTACGGCCTGCATCAAGAAAAACTCCTGGCGCGTTTAAAAGAAAGCATTAAATAGCCGGTAAAGACCAGGTGGACTCTATGAAATTGGGGTTGTAAAACTCGCTAAGATGGTATATGATTCATTATGTAGAGCGTTAATACTAAAGGTGGTAGGATGGTGCAAGGAGCTATTGTGCGGGGAATTAGAGGTGCGATCGATGTTGCTGTGAATGATCCTGGGGAAATACTCGAAGCGACAAAGCAGCTTTTATTGGAAATGACCGCCGGCAATACCATAAACCTGGAAGACATCTGTGCGGTTTATTTTACGATGACGCAAGATTTAAATGCGGTGCATCCAGCCGAAGCGGCGCGGCAGCTGGGTTGGAAATATGTGCCCCTTTTTTGTTCACTGGAAATTGATGTGCCGGGATCTCTTCCCAGGTGTATTCGAGTGCTTATGCTGGCAAATTCCTCGAAAAAGCCTGAAGAAATCCGGCATTTTTATTTAAAAGGTGCAGCGAACTTGCGGCAAGACCTGTTGACCGATTGACATTTCCTTCGTTTATTCCCAGCCATTTAAGAGGGAATATCTGTGGAGTTCGCGAAGTAATCTAGAAGGTGGTATGTTGTGTGCAGATTGCCATTGACGGCCCGGCCGGGGCAGGCAAAAGCAGCGTCGCCAGGGAGGTAGCCAGGCGGTTGGGTTTGGTCTATCTCGATACGGGAGCCATGTACCGGGCCATTACGCTGAAAGCGCTGAACGAAGGTGTCGATGTCAACGACGGCAAAATGCTCTCCCGCTTAACCAAGAACTGTAAGCTGGAAGTTGTCTACGACGACAGCCTGGGAAACCGTATCTTGATGGATGGAAATGATATCACGGAAGAGATACGTGCCCCCAGGGTAAATCAAAACGTTTCCCTGGTGGCCAAGTCTTCGGAGGTTCGCAAGGAACTGGTCCACTTGCAGCAGGCCATCGCAAAAAAAACGGGTGGGATCATCATGGAAGGTCGTGATATCGGCACAAACGTGCTGACGGATGCGCCCTACAAGTTTTTTTTATCTGCGGACGTGGAAGAGCGAGCCAGGAGAAGATGGGTGGAAATGAAAGAAAAGAACGTGGTGGTCCCGTTCCAGGACCTGCTGGAAGAAATTGCCATGCGCGATCGTATCGACCAGGAGAGAGAGGATGCTCCATTGCGGGCGGCCCCGGACGCCTGTGTGATCGATACCACGTCGTACAGTTTTGAGGAAGTCGTACAAAACCTCCTCGAGATGATTCGGTCTGCCCCGCGTGATTTGCAGAAAAAGAGCTGTTCCGGAGAGGTTCGGTAGCGATGATTTACCGGTTTTTTCACTTTTTTTTCAATCTCCTCTTCAGAACATTTTTCGGGTACCGCATTTCCGGGAAGAATCATCTCCCTTCCCGGGGCCCGTTTATCATTTGTGCCAACCACACGAGCTGGTTTGATCCTCCCCTGACAGGTTGTATCGTTCCAGCGAAAAATAGAGTCCATTTCATGGCAAAAGAAGAGTTATTCCACATCCTGTTCCTGGGGTGGATCATCAAAAAAATGGGGGCCTTTCCGGTCCGGCGGAACACGGCCGACCGCAAGGCCATACGCCAGGCCCTGCAGATTTTAGAAGCAGGCGGGGTTGTGGGGTTATTCCCGGAAGGCACCAGGATAAAAACCGGGGCGTTGGGAAAGCCCATGCAGGGTGCCGGCCTTATTGCCGTGAAAAGTCAAAAACCCGTGGTGCCGGTGGCGATCAAGTGGCCTCCCGGGCTGTTCAAGCGCATCCAGGTAGCCATCGGAGAGCCTGTCGTCTTCCAGGGAAAACGAAAGGGTTCGCTGGAAGAGGTCTCCGGGCAAATTATGGAAGAGATAAGAAAGCAGTGGGTCTCCTTGACTCCTTGAGGGGGTACGTTTCCATTCAGGTTTACTTGGCAGAACATGCCGGCTTCTGTGACGGGGTAAAAAACGCGCTGGAATTGACCCTGCACCACGTGGAAATGGGGAAAGAGGTTAGTACTTTCGGGCCCCTGGTGCACAATGAAAAAGTGGCAAATGTTTTGGCGCAAAAAGGTGTAAAAGTATTTTCGAAACTAGATGAAATCAAAAGCGGGACGATTATCATCCGCACCCATGGCGCGACCCCGGACATCCTGGAGCGTTTGTCCAGGGAACCAAATATCGAAGTCATCGACGCTACGTGCCCCTATGTCAAGCGCTTGCAGAAGATCGCCCACAACTTTTCGGTCAAGGGGTACACGATTCTTATCTACGGGAACCGCGAACATCCTGAAGTTCAGGCTCTGCTGGGTTGGGCCGGCAAAGGGGCCATGGTGATCGCACCCGGAGAGTACGAAGGTATCCACCAGCTGTCCATCCCGGGAAAAGCTGTGCTCATTTCGCAAACCACGCAACGAGAAAAAGAATTCTTAAACGTGGCGGGCATACTGAAGAGTACCTATGCCGAGCTGGATACGTACAAAACCATTTGCAAAGCCACGGTGCTGCGACAAAATGCAGCAGCTAAACTGGCTTCAGCGGTAGACTTGATGCTGGTTGTGGGGGATCGGAAGAGTTCCAACACAGAGAAATTAGCAAAAGTTTGCCGTGAAATGATAAAGACCTACCAGATCACGGGTGCAGAGGAAATCTCCAGCCGGTGGTTGGTAGGGATCAAAAAAGTTGGGGTCACTGCAGGAGCATCTACCCCGGATTGGACGATAAAGGAGGTTATGGATCACATGGAAAACGAGAATTTTGAGATTCGACCAGAGGAAGAAAGCAGCCCGGAGGAAGAAAACAAACAAGAAGAGGCCAGCGTGCAGGAAGAAAGTCTGCAGGCAGAGGCCAGCGAGCAGGAAGAAAGTCTGCAGGCAGAGGCCAGCGAGCAGGAAGAAAGTCTGCAGGTAGAGGCCAATGAGCAGGTAGAA
>PWWY01000063.1 GCA_003561325.1 Syntrophomonadaceae bacterium
AGGGCCTGGTTTTAAGCAAGATGCAGGAATTGGACTTCATCAGCAGCGCCCAATTTCAGCAGGCCAGAAACACCGAGCTCACTTTTGCCGAACCCCCATCCCGGGAGTACCCCTATCCTTATTTCGTGGATTATGTCCTGCACCATGAACTGATCAGGATCTTGACGAATATGCCGGAATATGAAAGCCGCGAAGAGGCCTACGAGATCATCTATAATGCCGGATTGCGGGTTTACACAACTCTGGATACCGAAGCGCAGCAAATCACCGAAGACATCCTAAACGATGAGAGCCTCTACCCGCAGCAAACGGTCCGGGTCGACATGACAAAGTTAAAAAACCTGCTGGCAGAAAATGATTACGCCGGCTACCCTGAAGAAGTGCTTCAAGAGGATGGCGTCCCCCAACCCCAGTCTGCCGCTGTCGTTGCCAACCCGGTCACGGGAGAGATTTTGGCCATGGTAGGCGGCAGGGAATACAGTGAATACAACCAGGATTTGCGATATCTAAGCCGCCGGCAACCCGGCTCAGCGACAAAACCCATTTTCTCTTACGCGCCGGCCTTTGAAGAAGGTCTCATGACGCCGGGTACTGTAATCGATGATGCACCTTTTGCCCGGGGCAGCTGGGGCCCCGAGAATTTCGACAGGCGTTTCCGCGGCCTGGTGACTGTGCGGGAGGCCCTGGTTCGTTCTTTGAATGTCCCCGCTGTCAGGGCCTTTGACGAAATTACTCCCCAGGTTGGCCTCCAGTACGCTGAGCGGCTGGGGATCTCGACGCTGCACCCCGATGACTATCACCTGGCCACGGCCATCGGGGGGATGACCCACGGGGTCACAGCCTTTGATATGGCGCAAGCATTCGGCGTGCTGGCCAACCAGGGAATTAAAACAAAACTCCACACCGTGAAGCGGATTGAAGACCCGTCGGGCCAGGTGCTTTACGAGTATCGCCGCGAGCCCGATGATATATTGTCTCCGCAGACAGCATACCTGATAACAGACATTCTCAAGGATGTTGTGCAAAGCGGCACGGCGGCCCGGCTGCGCGTCGGCCGTCCCATCGCGGCAAAAACCGGGACCACCAGCGACAACCGTGATGCCTACCTGGTGGCCTATACGCCTGATTTGGTCGTATCCTTCTGGATGGGGCACGATATCCAGACTCTCGGGCGAATACAGGGCGGCAGTGGTTCTACGATCGTGTTCATGAATGAAATCGTCAGCCGGCTGATGAAGGATAAGCCTGCCCTCGATTTTGAACAGCCTCCGGGGATCAGCGGACCTGTCAGCATCTGCAGCAAATCCGGCCTGAGACCTGGCGAACACTGCCCTGATGAAGCCATCGTCAGTGATTTTTTCCCCACGCATCTGCTGCCCCAGGATACCTGTGAGATGCATGTTGAAGTGGAGGTCTGCGCTGTCAGCAGTCTCCTTCCCGGGGATTACTGCCCGGAACAGGAGATCGTGAACAAAGTATTTTTAAATCGACCCGAATTTGAAGCAACCGATGGACGCTGGCGAGGCGGCGCCGGTCGTGGGCCCGAGGATGCTGCATTAATGCCTCCCACTGAGCCGTGCGATATTCATACTCAACCTGCCCCGCGGCCTTCAGACCTCACGGCATACCTCCTCCATAACCCTCCCCGCGCCCACCTTTGGTGGAACAGGGACCTGGATATTGCCGAGTACCGAGTCTACAGGAGGGAGGGCGGCGCAGAAGATTTCGTTCTCCTGACCACGCTCCCCGGTTCAAGCAACCAGTTTTTGGATGATGACCTGGAAATGAATACGCTTTATACCTATCACCTGGTCGCGATCAACACCCAGGGGGTCCGCTCTGAACCGGCTGCATTAAACTTGCAGGTTCCCGCAAGCCCGGGAGAGGATCGTTCCAGGGGAGAAGACCGTCAACCTCCCGACGACAGGGAACCGGAAGATGAGCATCCATCCCCCGATGCTCCCGGCGATGACGATGAAGAGGACGACGATGAAGCGTCAGGGCGATCCTGACGCTTCCACTTCCAGCAAGCCGCCGAGCAAATCCGGGGCAGCCAAAGTCAGCAGATCCATGCACGTTTCAACACTGGATGTTAACGATCATGCGCATCCTGGCGTAACGTAACAATCGTAACCCCGCTGCCCCCTTCATCTTCTTCACCCAGCCGGTAGCTGCCGCGCCGCTCCCCGCTGTCGAGATACTCATGGATCCCCTGGCGCAGCCGCCCTGTCCCTTTGCCGTGTATGATCACTACCGCATCCAAGCCCGCCAGAACGGAATCATCCAAATATTTTTCTAACTGGGCGAGCGCCTCTTCCAGCGTTAAACCTCTCAGGTCAATTTGCGGTTTCGTCCTGGCGCTTTTCTCCCAAAATAAAGCTCCTGAACCACTTTTTACCGGGAACCTCCTGGATCCATGATCCTTTTCGTCTGCAAGGTTTGTGCTGGCCGGTGTATCCATCCCCAGGTCTTCGAGAGTCGTGTTAATCTTTAAGGCACCGACCTGCACCTGGATATCCTCCGAGGAAACGAGGCGTGTAACCTCTCCCCGGGTGCGAAGGCTCTTGATGAATACAGGGCTCCCTTTTTCGAGTTCATCGAATTTCACCGGATCGTATTCCGCGGCTTCCCGGTCCTCTCTCTGTAAGGCTGCATCCAGCTGGTCATCCAGCACTCTCAGCTGTTTTCTGGATGCTTCGATCAAGGAAGAATACTTCTTCTTCTCTTTTTCTTTTTCTGCAAGGTGTATCATGCGCAGCGCTTCTGCAGCCTTCATTTGTGCTTCTCGCAGGATGATCTTGGCTTCCTGCCTCGCCTGGTTCAGGTATTCTTTCCTTTTTGCTTTTAATTCAGACCATTCCCTTGCAGCATCTTCCAGGCATTTTTCCAGCAACCTCTTCTTGTCTTCAATGGTCTGTGCATCCACAGACATTTTTTTTCTCTCTTCCACCAGCCCGCTGACCGCTTGCTCCAGGTCCAGGAACTCTTTTTTCATAAATGAACGGGCCTTCTCCACCAGGCCAGCTGGAAGCCCCAGCTGGCCGGCGATGATCAGAGCGTTGCTCTGGCCGGGAATGCCAATTAACAGGCGGAATGTTGGAGCCAAAGAATGGGGATCGAATTCCATGGACGCATTTTCCATGCCCGCCCTCATGTGGGCAAATACTTTCAGGTCATTAATATGGGTGGTCGCAACGGTTCTCGTATCGAATACATGCAAATGATCCAGGATGGCCATGGCCAGGGCTGAACCTTCCTGCGGATCTGTCCCTGCTCCCAGCTCATCGAGTAAAATCAAGAGGGGACCTTGCTGTTTTTCCAATCCATGAATAATGGGGATAATATTGGACATGTGCCCGGAGAAGGTGCTGAGGGATTGCTCGATGTCCTGTTCATCCCCGATATCAGCCCAGATCGCTTGAAAAACCCCCATGACGGTGCCAGGATCTGCAGGCAGGTGCAGGCCGCTTTGAAACATCAGGGCAAACAGCCCGATCGTCTTCAAGGTAACCGTCTTGCCCCCGGTATTGGGCCCTGTGATCACGAGGGTTTTAAAACCTTTTCCGATACGCACATCGATGGGAACAACTTCATGCTCCGGGATTAAGGGGTGGCGCCCCCGGCATATTTCCAGGATTCCCGCGGCATCCATGATCGGCTCCATCCCTTTGTAAGCCCGGCTTAAATATCCCCGCGCCATGATAAAATCCAGCTCCGCATAACCGTGGTAATTGCTCTCCAGTTCCTGATCATGGGCGCTGATGGAGAAGGTTATTTTTCGCAAAATGCGCTCGATTTCTTCTTCGATTTTTCCGTTCACTTCCCGCAGCTTATTATTCAGTTCCAGCACGGGAAAGGGTTCAACAAAGAGCGTCATGCCGCTGGACGACTGGTCGTGCACAACACCGGGGATATGATGGCGGAACTCCTGCTTCAGCGGTAAAACATAGCGGTTTTGACGAACGGTGATAATCCGGTCTTGCAAATATTTCCCGTAACCGGGGGACTGAACGTACGAATCAAGGGTTTTCCTAATTTTTTCCTGTAAAACCCTTTCCTGCTTTTTCAGGGAAGATAAAAGAGGCGTGGCCTGGTCCTTGATTTCGCCGTGGGTGGATACCGCCTGATCGATGGCTGCAACCACCTGCGGCAGCACCGCCAGCGCGCTGACTTTTCGCCACAGTCGTGGATAGGTTTCAAGCATCCCTTCTTCTTTGAGAAAGGCGGGTTTCAGCTGATGGATCGCCTTTAAAAAATCCCCCACTTCTCGCAATTCAGCAGCAGACAGCAGGCTGCCTTTGCGGGCCCTGTTGACGTATTGCAGGATGTCCTTGCAGGGGTCGATCTTGAGTTTGCCCCGCTGCAGCGCCTTGACAGCTTCTGATGTTTCCGCCTGGAACTCAGCGATCCTTTGGGGATCAAACAGGGGCTCTAAACGCTGTGCTTTTGTTAAACCCAGGGGTGTCGTTGTAAATTTGCACAGGCGGTCTATGATTTTTTCAAATTCCAGCTGCTGGACAATTTTCTTCATTCCTTCACCTCATGCGGGAAACAAAGGGGTTGTCTCGCACAAAAAATCGCCAGGGCTTCTCCTTCCCCCTGGAAATGCCAATTCTCTCGGAAACCCCGACTACACCCGCTTCTATTTCTCGATATGCGGCAATATACAAGGGGGGTTCAAGAATCGAGATGCCGTTTTCCGAGCCGCTAATGCCCAGGGCAGCGCACAATTTCCCCGGTCCGCTGGTCAGGTTATCGATTCGATGATGTTTTCCCCTTCTCTGATGCATGATCGCCGTACCCTCCACAGGCTCAAGGGCGCGGACTAAGACCGCTTCAGCCCTTCCCGCTCTATTTGTTACCACGTTAAAGCAATAATGGTTGCCGTAGATAAAATATACATATGCCCTTCCCGGGGGACCGAACATCACGGCGTTTCTTTTTGTTTTTCCCTGCGCAGCGTGGCAGGAAGGGTCTCCCTCGGCGGAATAAGCTTCCGTTTCCACGATCATCCCCGATGCCCTACCTCCCGGTGCACAGTGGACCAGCAGCTTTCCCAGGAGACTTCTCGCCACAGAAAGCACATCCGTTTCATAAAATTCTCGGCTCACAATCTTATCTTGCACCTCTATCCTTCTCTCTTTCCAGGCAGGCGGTCATGGTACCCGTTGTTTACTGTTTAAGGAAAGAACCCCAGGCTCTCCACGATCCAGCCGACCATCCATTGGAATACAAAACTCATGTAATGATAAGACAAGGCGTAAATAGCCGATGATTCAAGGGCATGGACCCAAAATTCTGTCTCCAGCAGCGAGAGCAAACCCAGGACCACGAAAACGACAAAGAGCCCCTTTATCGCTCCGAAAAAGGCCCCCGATAAAGCGTTTACCGGACCAATTAGGGGGATCTTGTTGACCAACTTTAACTTGCCTGTTAAAAATGAAAGGAGGAAAGAAATCACCAGGAAGGCCAGCAGAAAAGCAATGATATTTAAAAGAACCTGCACAAGCCAGACAGGTGTATCTCCATTTTCTTCCAAGTTCATGAAGATTTCCTGCAGCTGGAAAGACGAATCCAGGAAGCCCAAGACGGTTTCACTGGCAGAAAGGGAGAAGTATAAAGCAATAAAAAAGATGGCAAGGCCGATGCCCTGCTGCACCAAACCCTGCCTGATCCCTTTATAAAGGCTGAAAATAAAAAGAAAAATCAACACATAATCTAACCAATTCATCAAACTACTCACCTGTTTTTTTCTGAGCTTTGCTGCTTTTCTTACGGTTGGATTTTTTTTCCCTTTCGTACTCCAGGAGGTCACTGGCCAGGTTCAACGAAGCCAGAACGGCGATCTTCTGCCGGCTCATGGTGGGATGTTTTTCCGCAAGATCCTCCATGATTTGATTCACATGTTCCCCAACTTCCAACATGTGTTCGGGAGGCGTCGAGCTCCGCAAAACATACTCTTCCCCCATAATTTTCAAAATGATCCGCTTTTTTTGTTGTTCGTCTTTCGGCATTTGTGCTCACCCGCCGGCAATTTCCTGGTTTGTTCTTAACTCTATTCGCTGATCAGGGCATAAATTCCTTCCCGGGGCCTGTTATTGTCTTCTTAACACAGCGGCGTACTTCCTCTGCAGCACAGTTTCCAGGTCTGCCATGATTCGGTCAACTTCATGGTCCTGCAGTGTCCTTTCCGGGTGACGAAACGTAAAGGCGAAGGCGAGGCTGATCTGACCTTCCGGTACTTGTTGTCCCTGGTACACATCGAATAGCACGGCCTTTTCAAGCCATTCACCCGCCTGTTCCTCGATGGTCGACATGATGTCCGCGGAGAAGACAGAGTCGGGAACGATATAAGCCGCATCCCGCAAGACCGCCGGATAGCGAGGAAGCGCTTTGAATGGCAGGGACAGAGCTGCATGCTTGTAGAGCGGCTCCAGGAATATTTCAGCCACGTAAATATTTTGTTTAAATTCGAGGCTGTCCTGCAGCCTTGGATGTAAAGCCCCCAAAGTACCCAGCTCCTCCCCGGCGACGAGCAGTTTCGCCCCCCGGGTTGGATGGAGAAACGGCACCCGGGCAGGTTTCCAGCTGCAGGCCGTTACACCGATCCGGCGCAGCATTACCTCCAGTATGCCTTTAAGATAATAAAAATCAACCGGCCGGGCATTCTTTTGCCAGTGATCCGCTCCGGTGTTGCCGGTCACGGCCACGGAGAGCATTTCGATTTCCCGGGGAAGGCCACCGCTTGTGTGAGACGGGAAAAATACAGCCCCTTGTTCAAAAAGAAACTGGTTTTGTGCCTGACGGTTGAAATTATACTGCAGCGTTTTCAACATGTTGGGCAGCAGTGTCGTGCGCATGACTTCCTGGTCTTCGGTCAGCGGATTTTTCAAGGTTACCGCGTTTCTGCGGTAGTCGCCCGGCTCCAAGTGGATTGCGTCGAAGAAGCGGGGATTCATAAATGAGAAGGTGATAATCTCTTGCAAGCCGCAGGAGACCAGGGCTTCTGTGATCCTGTTGAGAACTCGTTTCTGCCAGGAAGGCCTTCCCACTGTAATGACCCCCTGGGGAAGCGTCGTTGGGATCGTGTCATACCTTTTCAGCCGGGCGATCTCTTCCACCAGGTCCACTCCCAGGGTAATATCCTGCCGAAATGAAGGCACCTGGACGTTTAATTCTGCCTGGTCCTGGCCGACCTTCCCCGGCTCCGACTGGCCATTTAACACCGTGAGGCCGAGTTTTTCCAGGATATTTTTTATCTCACCGCCGCTCACCGCGTAACCCAAATGCTGTTCCACTTCGGCCACCTTGAAGTGAATCTCCACGGGAACCCAGGGATTCGGGTAGAGATCAATCATGCCCCGGGAGACGTCTCCTCCCGCAGTTACCTGCATGAACTGGATGGCCCGGTTTTGAGCATAAGCGATCCCTTCCCGGTCGATTCCTTTCTCGAAGCGCTGGGAGGCATCCGAAGGCAAGTTAAACTTGCGGGCCGTCTTCCGGACATTCACCGGATCAAAGCTGGCCGCTTCCAGCAAGATATGTCTCGTATCAGCCGTAATTTCTGTGTTTTCTCCTCCCATGACCCCGGCTAATCCAATACTTTCTGAGGAATCAGCAATGACAAGCACATCGGGATCCAGCTTCCTTTCTACTCCGTCAAGGGTGACCAGCTTTTCTCCCTCTTTAGCTCGCCTCACCTTCACGGTCCTGTCTTTGATCTTTCCCATTTCAAAGGCGTGCATGGGCTGACCCGTCTCCCACATCACGTAATTGGTGGCATCAACAATATTGTTAATGGGGCGAATGCCAGCGGCGAGGAGTTTTAATTGTATATTCAGCGGTGAAGGACCTACCTGCACATTTTTTATTTCCCGGGCTGCATAACGGTGACAAAGCGATGGTTCCTCAATTTCGATCGCAGCTGCGATGGCTGTACCATCCTCGACCAATTCTACCCTGGGGCGGATCATCGTGCCGCCGGTAATCGCGGCCACTTCCCGGGCTACACCGAATAATCCCAGGCAGTCGGCGCGATTTGGCGTCAACTCCAGCTCTAAAACAGGCTGTTGAAGGAATAAAACATCGATCAAGCGGTCTCCAGCCTGGCATTTTTCCTGGATGATCAAGACACCGGGGTTATCCTGGGTCAGATCCAGCTCAAGCTCTGCAGCAGAAAGGATCATTCCCTGGGATACAACGCCTTTGATCGTCATTTCTTCCATGATTTGGCCGCCAGGCAGCCGGGAACCCGGCAGGGCCACGGCCACATAATCCCCCTCACGGATATTCCAGGCCCCGCAAACAACCTGATTCCGTTGAAAACCGCAGTCCACCTGCACCAGCTGCAGGTTTTCCGCTGCGGGATGCGGCGACCGTTGTCGGACCTGGCCAACGAGAATGGCCTCGTCGACAGGCGCAAAACATTCTATGGCTCCTACCTCAATCCCGGACATGGTCAGATTGTCCGCCAGCTCTTCCGGGGTCTGCGAGATAGAAATGTATTCCTTCAACCACTGGTAGGGTACTCGCATCGCTAAATCCGTCCTTTCTAGATCGTAGTCATCTGGTTAATACTGTTCCAGCATGCGCAGATCATTATGATAAAACAGCCGGATATCATCAATACCATACTTGAGCATGGCAATTCGTTCAACCCCCATGCCAAAGGCATAACCGGTCACCTCATTCGGGTCGTATCCCGACATCTCCAGGACCCTGGGGTGCACCATCCCCGATCCCAGTATCTCCAACCAGCCGGTTTCGCTGCAAACGCGGCAGCCCCGGCCATCACAGATGATGCACGAAATATCCACTTCCGCACTGGGCTCCGTAAAGGGGAAATAGCTGGGACGCAGCCTGATTTCACGGTCCCCACCGAACATTTCCCGGACAAATAGCAGCAAGGTGCCCTTCAAGTCGGCCATGGTGATATGCTTGTCCACGGCAAGTCCTTCTACCTGGTGAAACATCGGTGAATGCGTCACATCATCGTCCCTGCGATACACTTTTCCCGGGGCAATAATCCGCACTGGCAGTTCTCCCTGCATGGCTTCCATGGTGCGGATTTGCACCGGTGAAGTATGGGTCCGCAGCAGAATATCGCTGCTGATGTAATAAGAATCCTGCATATCCCTGGCAGGGTGCTCCCGGGGGATATTCAAGGCTTCAAAATTGTAATAGTCGTATTCAATATCCGGACCCTCAGCAATTTTAAACCCCATGCTCGTAAAGATTTCTTCTATTTCCTGCAGGATGACCTGCAGAGGATGGCGACGGCCCATGGCGAAAGAAAAGCCCGGCAGGGTCACGTCAATTCTTTCAGCATCCCAGCGTCCTGCGATCGCGTTGTTTTTAATGGCTTCCTGCTTTTCTGCCAGCA